>CAZYPK010000008.1:0-68074 GCA_964649195.1 uncultured Phycisphaeraceae bacterium | reverse complement strand
GCAAACGAATCGGCTCGGCGGGAGCCTCGCCCTCCCATATGAGCCTCGCCCTCCCGGCGGGAGCCTCGCCCTCCCATATGCTTTTACCCTGTGGCGGACGAGGCGGACCGGCCGAATCCGATGGGAGGAAAGTATCATATTTAGCCGCGAAGCGGCGGCACCAAGGCAACCAGCCTCGGCTTCCGCCGCTTTTCATTTCCTGTTTTCGTGTTGTCCTGTTTTTCCTTCACGCCGCGCTGATGTTCGCATCGAACGCCGTGGCCACGCGATTGCGGCCGGCCTTCTTGGCGCGGTACAGGGCGCCGTCCGCCTCGCGCAGCAGGGCGTCAGGCGTCATGGCCTTCTCCGGCGTGGCGCAGGCGGCGCCGATGCTCACCGTCACCGGCCTGCCGATCAGGGCGGTGATGTCCGGGGACTGGCGAATCTCCTCCAGCAGCCGCAGGCCAGCGTGATACGAATCGCCGGGCGACGACTCGGCCAGGATCACCGCCATCTCTTCCCCGCCGTAGCGGCAGGCGATGTCGCTCTCGCGCACCACGGTGCGCACCAGGTCGGCAAGCTTGCGCAGCACCTCATCGCCCTTGGGGTGCCCGAACTGATCGTTGATCCGCTTGAAGTGATCCACATCCATCATCAGCAGGCCGACGGACCTTCCATACCGGCGGCCGGCGGAGATTTCCTGCATCAGCCGCTTGTCGAAGTAGCCGCGATTGTGCAGGCCGGTCAGCCCGTCAAGCTGGGCCTGCGTGGTGAGCATGTCCATCAGCTCCTTGGTCTTCAGCGCGGCACGAACGCGGGCCCGAAGCTCGGCGGGATCGAAAGGCTTGATGACGAAATCGACCGCGCCCAGGTCAAACGCCTTCACCTTGTTGAACGTGTCCTCCGCCCCGCTGATGAAGATGACGGGGATGTGAACCGTGGCCGGGTCCTGCTTGAGCCTGGCGCAGAGATCGAAGCCCGATTCACCCTCCAGATCGACATCGAGCAAAATGAGATCAGGCTGATCCGCCCCGGCGCCGGCGAAGCCTTCGTCACCGGTGAAAGCGTCGAGGATATCGACCCCCAGATCCTCGATCCGCGTGCGCACCACGCGGTGGATCGTGGGTGAATCGTCGATCAGCAGTACCTTTTGACGACGGAGCATGAGATCAGTTCCGAGTTTCGAGTTCCGAGTTCCGAGTTTCTGAAGAAGAGGTCCAAGTCGCGGAACGGCGCATCGCCTTTCAACTCGGAACTCGGAACTCGGAACTCGGAACTTATTTCATACATGTGCCAGCTTGTTCACGCCGTTCATCGCGGCGATTCGGTAAGCCTCGGCGAGGGTGGGGAAGTTGAAGACGTTGTGAAGGAAGAACTCGGCGGTGCCGCCTAGGGCCATGACGGCCTGGCCGATGTGGATCAGTTCGGTGGCCTGGGTGCCGATGACGTGTACGCCGAGGATGGTGTGGTTTTCCTCGTGGATGAGGAGCTTGAGCATGCCGGTGTCATCGCCCAGGAGCTGGCCGCGCGCCAGTTCCTTGTAGGCGGCGACGCCCGCTTCGTAGGGGATGCCTTCATCGGTGAGTTGCTTTTCGGTCTTGCCGACCATGGAGATTTCAGGCACGGAGTAGATGCCCAGCGGGAAGAGGTCGGGCATGGTGTGCGTGGGCTGATTGAACATGTGGCAGACGGCGTGACGGCCCTGCTCCATCGCAGTGGAGGCGAGAGCGGGGAAGCCGATGACATCGCCGGCGGCATAGACGTGGGCGACGGCGGTCTGGTAGTGCTCGTTGACCTTGAGCCGTTCGCGGTCGTCGTATTCGAGGCCGACGTTTTCCAGGCCCAGTTGTTTGCAGACGCCCTGCCTGCCGACGCAGAAGAGCAGTGATTGAGCCTTGAGATGTTTGCCTGATTCGAGCGTGGCCTGGACGAGGACGCCGTCGCCGTTGTGCGGGGGCAGTTCCTCGATGGATTTGACTTTTTCGCCGAGCCTGAGCGTGATGCCGCGCTGGCGCAGGAAGTATTGGAAGGCCTCGGCGATTTCGTGATCGAGGAAGCCGAGCACCTGGTCGCGTCCTTCGACGAGGGTGACGCGGACGCCCAGCGTGGCCATGATGCAGGCATATTCGGTGCCGATGACGCCGCCGCCGACGATGATCATGGACTTGGGCAGCTTGTCCATTTTCAGAAGGGAATCGGAGCAGAAGATGTTGCGATCGTTGAAGGGGATCGAGGCGGGGCGTGCCGGCCGGGTGCCGACGCAGATGACGAAGTGGTCGGCGGTGATGAGTTCCATCTCGTTGGTGCGGACCACTTGAAGGAGGTTGGGGCCTTCGAAGCGGGCGCTGCCCCAGATGAGATCGATGCCGTTGCGTTCGAAGGCGTCGCCGATGACATCCCATTCGTTCTGGCTGACCTGTGTGCTGATGGCGATGAGGTCGCTGATGACGATGTGCCGTTTGACGCGGGCATGATGGCCGAACAGGCCGCGCCGATTGGAGCCGGTCAGGTGCAGGGCGGCTTCGCGCATGGCTTTTGAAGGGAGCGTGCCGGTGTTGACCTGTGCGCCGCCGACGACGTTTTCCTTTTCAATGATGCAGACCCGCTTGCCGAGTTTGGCGCCCTGAATGGCGGCCTTTTGTCCTGCGGGTCCGGTGCCGATGATGGCCAGATCGTAATGTCGCATGATCGATACGCCTGTAAAAAGGTGGGGTCGTATCGGTTGTATCGACTGGAAAAGAGGGGGAATTAAGGTGTCGATCCCGGCGGGATGAACATTGCTGCAAACCTGAGTTCGGGATAAGAGCCGCGACTCAACGAGTCGCGGATGCAAACAGCCTGAAGGGGTGGTCGAATGCTCCTTTTTCTTTCAGCCTCGATCGGCGTCCGGTCGTTTTTGTGTCCCATGATCCGCCGCGCGATGATCACTTCACGCTTGTCGCTCACCTCCGCGACGTGTTACGTCGCGGCTCACTCTTATCCCGAACTCAGGTTGCTAGCCGTAGCTGGGTTCCTTCACTTCGCCCAGAATCTTCTCCACGATCCGCCCTGCGGTCATGCCTTCGCCGGTCGCGTTGTAGTTGGGCAGCACGCGGTGTCTCAGGACGATGACCGCCGCTTCGCGGACATGCCCCGCCGTCACCGCCGTCTGACCATCGAGCACCGCCAGCGCCTTGGCCGCAAGGATCATGTACTGACTGGCGCGCGGGCCGGCGCCCCACTCGATGAACTCCCGCGTCGTCGCGCCGGCCGCCGGGTCGTCGGGGCGCGTGGCCCGCGCCAGGGCCACCGCATAACTGACCACATGCCTGGAGACCGGCACGCGCTTCACCAACTGCTGAAACGCGATCATTCGCTCCTTCGAGAAAACCGCCTCCACCCGCACCTCCGCCGGCGAGGTCGTCGCATGCACGATCGCCTCCTCCTCCTCGACGCTCGGATACTCCACCCACAGGCTGAACATGAAGCGATCCAGCTGCGCCTCAGGCAGCGGATACGTGCCTTCCTGTTCGATGGGGTTCTGCGTGGCGACGACGATGAACGGCTTCTCCAGCGCGTGGCTCCTGCCCATGCTGGTCACGGTGTATTCCTGCATCGCCTCCAGCAACGCCGACTGCGTTTTGGGCGGCGTGCGGTTGATTTCATCGGCGAGGATGATGTTGGCAAAAATCGGCCCAGGATTGAATTTCCAAACGCGCCCCCCCCCGGAAGTTTCCCCGGAAGTATTTCCGGAAGTTTTCCCGGAAGTTTCCCCGAACGCACCATCATCCTGCTGGAGAAGCTCCATGCCGATGATGTCCGCAGGCATCATGTCCGGGGTGAACTGAATGCGTTTGAACTGCCAGCCCAGCGCCGAGGCGAGCGTTTTGACCAGCAGCGTCTTGGCCAGGCCGGGCACGCCGATGATCAGCACATGCCCCTGGGCGAAGATGGCGGCCAGGAGCTGCCGAACGATGTCGCGCTGGCCGACGATGACCTTGACGATTTCCGCCGCGAGCTGCCCGCAGCCTTGATGGGCCGCCTTGAGCAGCGCCAGATCATCGGAGGAAAGCGGAGCTGTCGCAGCGGTTGCAGATGGTGCGGAAGGGATGGACATGTCATGGTCCTCAAGATCAAATGGCAGGGGCGCGACGTTCGGTCCGGCATCGCAGGGCGCTCATCTTGGAGGATACCAAGGAACAGGAAACAGGAGACAGGGGACAGTGTCATAGCCGCAGCGTCCTCGCTGCGCGTTTGCGGAACGTGGAACATGGAACTTCTGACGAAGTGGCATGGATGAACATTTCATCTACAATGGGGTTCTTCAAAGTGCGGAGCCGGTGGACGGGTGTTCATCGGAATGGATCGGCGCTTTTTGTCCCTGTTGCCGTTGCCGACATGCCTACACCTCATCTCGACCATCCCACGCTGCCGCTCGTCAAGGCGAAGTTTCCCGAGGTGAAACTCCAGGCTTCGGAGTTTCGCGGCCAGACCACGCTCGTCGTGCCCGGCGACCGCGCCCATGATGTGCTGGCGTTTCTCCGGCACGATCCGGCCTGCGCCTTCGACCTGCTCGTCGATGTCACCGCCGTCGATTATCTCAACTACCCCAACACCAAAATCGGCCCCGCGCAAGGCGGCCGGTTCGCGGTCATCTACAACCTGGTCAACACCGCGACGGCCTTGCGGATCATCGTCAAATCATTCCTCAATCCCACGCTCGACACCACCGGCATCGAGGACGACCCGGCCCTGCACATCCAATCCATCTGCGACCTGTGGCCCGGCGGCGAATGGCGCGAACGCGAAGTGTTCGACATGTTCGGCATCCGCTTCGACCACCACCCCGACCTTCGCCGCATCCTGCTTTGGGAAACCTATCCCGCCCACCCGCTGCGCAAGGATTACCCGCTGCGCGGCCGGGGCGAACGTGAAACCTACCGCGTCGTGGAACGAGACGATGCGTGAAAAAGGCAAAATGCGAATACTTATTACTTAATACTTATTACTTAATGGTTATTTCAGAGCCAAGGGTGAGGCGTGAGCCGTTCGCCTGCCCTGCCTTCAAATGCCTTGAAAATAACCATTAAGTAATAAGTATTAGCCTTTTGCCTTTCGCCTTTTTCTCTGAACCGCTCTTCCGATGATGCCGATGAGTCCGGGTGGAGCGTTTATGCTTGTTGCCGGGATTGGAGGGGTTCATGAAGTCCTTGACGATTCGCAGTGTGAAGTTGGCGTCGCCTGTGCAGCGGGAGCGGGCGGATGTGATCGGTCGCATCGAGGCGGTGGTGATCGATGAGCGGCGCGAGCCGGTGGAGCGTGTGCCGGGGTTGCGGGCCGTCAAAGCCACATCGCGCGAACTGGATATGACGGCGGATCTTCCGCTGATTCCCGGCTCGCATCTGATGGTGCAGGTGGGGGATTCGCACGCGCCGGATGCGGCGCGGAGGCGATTCGAGGTGGAAGTGGTCGGCTGCAAAAAATGGACGAAAGGGCACGAGGTCCGCGCGAAACTCGTAAGAGGTCGTGTGCCTCGCGAGCTGATGAAGGCGGCGTGAGGACGCGGACGCGCAGAGGAGACAGGAAACAGGAGACAGGAGACAGGAGACAGGGAACATTCATAGCCGCAGCGTCCTCGCTGCGCGTCTGCCCCCTGTTCCGCAGACGCGCAGCGAGGACGCTGCGGTTTAAGATGCCTGACATGGACGACACGACCAACATCATTCTCATCGGCTACCGAGGCAGCGGCAAGACGACCATCGGCAAGCTGCTGGCCGACCAGCTATGGAAAAAATTCGTCGATGTCGATGATGAAACCCGCAAACGGCTGGGCGGCAGGACCATCGCCGCCATCTGGCAGGAACTGGGCGAACCGGCCTGGCGCGAAGAAGAGGTGAAGGTCACCGCCGAGCTCTGCGCGAAAAAAGGCATGATCATCGGCCTCGGCGGCGGCACGCTCATGCAGCCCGGCGCGAAGCAGGCGGTCAAGGATGCCCCCAACGCCATCCGCATCTACCTCAAGTGTTCACCGGAGGAACTGCATCGCCGCATCAGCGGCGACAGGCAGTCCGCCGCCACCCGCCCGGCGCTCACGCCGTTGGGCGGCGGACTCGAAGAAGTGAAGATGATGCTCGCCCAGCGCGAGCCGGTTTACCTCGAAGTGGCCGACCATGTATTCGATGTCTCCGACATCGAACCCGAAAGCGGGCTGAGGCATTTGATCAAGAGATGCCTTTGAATAAGTTCCGAGTTTCGGGTTCCGAGTTCCGAGTTGAAAGGCAAGGGGAAAAAGGCACGAAGGCACAGAGGCACGAAGGGGGAGAAGGAAAGCGGGAAAACGTGAAATTAGAGCAGGTCAATCCGAAGTTCTTGCAACTCGGAACTCGGAACTCGAAACTCGGAACTTATTCATCCCGTCCCATACAACCGGTCGCCCGCGTCGCCCAGGCCGGGGAGGATGTAGCCTTTTTCGTTGAGCTGGCGATCCAGCGCCGCCGCGGTGATGGGCACCCGCGGGTCGGCCTCGCGCAGCTTCGCCACGCCTTCGGGGGCTGCGACGAGGCAGACGAAGCGAATGTCCGCGCAGCCTCGCTTTCGCAGCCGGCGGACGCCTTCGCACGCGCTGCCTCCGGTGGCCAGCATCGGATCGACCAGCAGCACCGGGCCGGCCTCCACATCGCGCGGCAGATTCTCGTAGTAAGTCACCGGCTCGAGCGTCTCCTCATTTCGGAAAAGCCCGATGTGCCCCATGCGGGCTTCGGGCAGCAGTTCCAGCATCCCGGCCGCCAGCCCCAGCCCGGCGCGGAGGATCGGCACGATGGTGATGGGCATGTTCAGCCGGGTGGCCTCCATCTCTTCGAGCGGGGTCCGGATGCGGGCCTTTTGATGCGGCGCGGTGCGCAGCGCTTCGTAGGCCAGCAGTCCGCCCATGCGCAGCAGCAGGGCGCGAAAGGATGACGAAGGCGTGGCCACATCGCGGGCCTGCGCCAGCATGTGGCCCACCAGGGGATGATCCAGAACGTGAAGATGAGGTTGCGTCATGGGGTGGAGATGTTGAGCCATTCGCCAAGGCGGACGAAGGCATGGGAAGGGCGGCAAGGTCGGCGCATAAAAATGGCCGAGCGAAATGGGAAAATGGAATGAAAGATATCGTCCGTATCTTCGGCCTTTCGCTCGGCCCGGCTCTTCAACTTCTCGAATCGAGTTGTTCAGTCCATGTCGCGCACCTCCCTTCGATCGGTAGCCATACCGTATGAATCATTGTGGACCGGTTGGCCCGGCCAGTCAAGGGGAAATGTGAAGTTTTGGGTGGATGTGAAGTTTGGGGTGGAGGTGAACTTTGGGGTAGAGGTGAAGTTTTGGGTGGCTGGGGCTGGAGGCTTTGCGCAAGCCCCGGCCCCGCGACCAATCAGCCTTCAGCCTTCAGCCTTCAGCCTTCAGCCTTCAGCCTTCAGCCTTCAGCCTTCAGCATTCAGCCTTCAGCCTTCAGCATTCAGCATTCAGCCTTCAGCATTCAGTCTTCAGTTGCTTCACCTTGCTTCGCGCGTCTGGGCCGGGGCTTGCGCAAAGCCTCCAGCCCCAGCCACCCACCATTTCTCACACACCCATCGTTTCTCACGCATCCCTAACCGGGCGTTACCATACTTCCATGCCCTGATTTCACGTGAGGTCAGAGCGATGCGGCTGTCGTTTCAAGCGGGTTCTCATGCTTCGCCGACGATTGATCTGGAATGTCGCGCCGGTTTATCTGGCGGTGATCGTGCTCAGCACCGTGGCGGTCGCATGGTATGCGGGGGATGTCGTCAAGACGGTTTACTACGAGCGTGTCGAGCAGGAACTGGAAAACAAGACCAACCTGCTTGCGGGGCTGATCGCGTCCGAGGTTCACGGCGACCGCCGGGAGCTTCAGGCCTTGTGCCAGCGACTGGGCAGGGAGGGGGGAATCCGCGTGACAGTGATGCTGCCCGACGGCGTGGTCATCGGCGACTCGGATGACAAGCCCGAGGCGATGGACAACCACGCGACGCGGCCGGAGATGCTCGATGCGCTGGCGGGAAAAAGCGGGCGTGTGAACCGCTACTCCAACACGTTGCAGGCCCAGATGCGCAATCTGGCCCGGCCGATCCTCGTGGAGGGGCGGATCATTGCCGTGGTTCGCGCGGGCATCCCGCTGCTGGATCTGCAAAGCACGCTCCGGCGGGTCTATCTGCGGGTTTTCATCGGCGGGTTTCTGGTGATCGTGATCTCCGCGGGCATGGCGCTGCTGATGTTTCAACGGCATGTCGTCGCCCCGCTCAAGGCGCTGGAGCAGGGCGCCCGGCGTTTCGCCTCGGGCGACTTTTCAGAGCCGATCTCGCAGATCGGCAGCCGCGAATTCACCGCCTTGACCCAGGGACTCAACGCGATGGCCATGCAACTGGATGAAAAAATCCGCACGATCACCCAGCAGGCCCACGAACAGCAGGCGGTGCTGGCGGGCATGATCGAGGGCGTCATTGCCGTCGATGCGCAGGAGAAGGTCATCATGCTCAACGCCGCCGCGGCGCGGTGGCTGGATGTCGATATGACCCATGCCTACGGCAGGGCCGGCTACGAAGTGATCCGCCACATCAAACTCAAGGAACTGATCGCCCAGGCTTTGGAGACACGTTCGCCGGTGGAAGGGGAACTCTCTCTGCGCGGCGATGAGAACCGCCTGTCACTGGCGGCGCAGGCCTCGCCGCTGCGAGGGGCCGAAGGCGGCGAACTTTCAGGCGTCGTCGTCGTGCTGCACGATGTCACGCGACTGAGGCATCTCGAAACCGTGAGGCAGCAGTTCGTCTCCAACGTGTCCCACGAACTGAAGACCCCCATCGCCGCGATCAAGGCGGCGGTGGAGACGCTCATGGATGAACATCAGGAAATGCTCGCATCACAGACGGAGCGGGAATCGAACGAACCCGGCGTCGAGCCGGATGTTTCCTCGCGGTTCCTTTCCATCATCGCACGCCAGGCGGACCGCCTCAACGCCATTGTCGAAGACCTGCTCATGCTCGCCCGCATCGAGGAGGAGGAGCAGGATCGCCGGCTGGTGCTGGGCAAAGGCCCGCTGCTGCCCGTCCTGCGCGGCGCGGTGGAGACCTGCCAGGCCAATGCGGATGACAAGGGAATGACGGTCCAGGTGCAGGTGGATGAAAGTCTGGAAGCGAAGATGAACGCCCCGCTGTTGGAGCAGGCCGTGGTGAACCTGCTGGACAACGCGATCAAATACAGCCCGGCGGGGACGACGGTGCAAATCCGCATCAAGCGTGAAAACGGCGAGATCGTCATCGCGGTGCGCGATCATGGACCGGGCATTGAAAAGATGCATCTGTCGCGGGTGTTCGAGCGGTTCTACCGCACGGACAAGGCGCGAAGCAGGGCCTTGGGCGGCACCGGCCTGGGCCTGGCGATCGTCAAGCACGTCGCCCAGGCGCACGGCGGCAGGGTCAGCGTCGATAGCTCGCAGGAGGAAGGCCCGGCGCGAGGCAGCACGTTCCGCATTCATCTGCCTGGGAATCCGAGTTTCGCTTAAGCCCCTCCCGGCCCCCGGCCCCCGGGACTGAGAACTTATTCCGGGTGGCTGGGGGCTGAGTCCGCGAAGCCCCGGCCCGGCGCACGAAGCAAGGTGAAGCAACTGAAGGCTGAAGGTCGCCGGGCCGGGGCTTGCGCAAAGCCTTGCGGCTTCGCTCTGACTTCTGACCCCTGTCCCGCAGACGCGCAGCGAGGACGCTGCGGCTACAAATCCCCCTGTCCTCATCGTTCGCTCAGCGGCCTGAGCCTGCCGCGCAGGTCGATGTCGCCGCTGCCGGGTCGGCCTCCCGCCATGCCGCCGAGGATCGATTCCTCCTGCTCGGGCGTGATGCCTTCGCGCTGGTAGGTGAAGCGTTCGTACTGCGAGCGCGGCAGATTCGGCGGAAACAGCGCCTGCTCGCAACCGGTCAATTGCACGAGCATCGCCACGGCGAAGGTCAACACAAGGAATGGGTGATTCGATCTCATGCCGGGATTGTAGCCAAGTGCGGGCGTTCATTGAATCAGAATCCCTCGAACGCTTTTTTCCGGCTGATCGCTGAATGCTGAATGCTGAATGCTGAATGCTGAATGCTGAAGGCTGAAAGCTCGCTGATCCCGTACACTCTCGAACATGATTCCTGTTCGCACCGACAGACCGCTGCGTTCCACCCCCTGGGTCAATTACGCCTTCATCGCCATCAATGTCGTGATCTTTCTGCTGACCAGCCGGCAGATCGCCGGGGCTTCGCTGGCCTTCAATGAAGTCCGCGACTGGAACCAGATCGGGGAGATGTTTCCCGTCACGCAGTATTACCTGCATCCGACCGAACCGAGGATTTTTCAGTTCATTTCCACCATGTTTCTGCACGGGGATTTCTGGCACCTGCTGGGCAACATGGTCTTCCTCTACGTGTTCGGCAACAGCGTGGAGGATCGCCTGGGCAGGTTCGGGTATTTCTTTTTCTACCTCGCCGGCGGCATCTTCGCCTCGCTGGGCCATGCGGCGGTGGCCGTCAATCCGGTGCTGGGCGCCAGCGGCGCGGTCAACGCCGTCACCGGGGCCTATCTGGCGCTGTTTCCCCTGAGCAGGGTCACGGTGCTGTTCTTCTTCATCATCATCGGCTTCATCGAAATTCCCAGCATGTGGCTGATCCTGCTTCGCTTCATTCAGGATTCCATCTTCATGGTGACGGGCGCCGGCGGCGGGGTGGCGGTGATGGCGCACATCGCCGGGTCGGTGTTCGGCTTCCTGCTGGGCATGACGCTGCTGTGGACGCGCATCCTGCCGCGCGAGCCTTACGACATGCTCAGCCTGCTCGAGCAACGCAGGCGGAGGCGGCAGTTCCGCTCGCTGACGCGCGGCGGCTTCGAGCCTTGGGAAAGCGGGGCCGCCGCCCGGCAAACCTCCGCCGAGGCGATCAAGCCCCCCACCGCCGCCGAGCAGCGGGTGATGGACAAGCGGGCCGAGATCAGCCGTGCGGTGTCGATGAAGCATCTGGATCGCGCCGCCGAGTTGTATGCGGAGCTTCTGGACCTGGATGGGGACCAGGTGCTCAGCCCGCAGGCCCAGGTGGAGCTGGCCAACCATGTCGCCGGGGCAGGCCGCCATGAACTGGCGGCAAGAATGTACGAGCTTTATCTGAACACCTACAAGAGCACCACCGACCGCGAACAGCTCGAGCTGATGCTCGCCCTGCTTTACGTGCGCTACCTCAAGCGAGGCCAGCGGGCCCGCGAACTGCTGAGCAGCGCGATGCCCAAGCTCGCCGATGCGGACCAGAAGGCGTTCGCCCAGCAGCTTCTTGAACAGTTGGATGCCGGGTGAAACAGCCGCGACGTAACACGTCGCGGACGCACCCCCGGAACAGCCTGAAGGGGTGGTCCAGTGCACCTTTTTCTTTCAGCCTTGATCACCGGATGGCCGGGGCTGAGATGGGGATGAAAGTCCGTTGCTCCTGTTCGTGTTGACGAGCGTCGTCAGTACGGACCAGCCCAGGCATCAAACATCAAGGTCCGCGAAGCCCCGGCCTAGGCGCACGAAGCAAGGTGGCGCAACTGATCGCTGATGGTCCCTTGGCCGGGGCTTGCGCTTCAGCCCCAGCCACCCGGCGAACCCTTAAGCCCCGGCCACCCGGCCGCTCGAAACCACGTCGGGGAAAGCTGCAATCATTGGCGGCTGCGATCCGGTTCCCTCTTTTTTCGTAAAATGAAGGACCGTGTCCACCACCGAGGATTTTCCCGTGAAATACTCCCGCTTTTCGTTCCTGATTGTCGCCGCCGTCCTGTGCGCCGCCACCGTGCAGGCGAACGACGATTGGCCGCAGTTTCGCGGTCCCACCGGGCAGGGCGTCAGCACCTCCAAGGACCTGCCCGTCAAGTGGAGCGAAACGGAAAACGTCAAGTGGAAGACCGCCATCCACGGCAAGGGCTGGTCCACACCCGTGGTCTTGGGCGAGCAGGTCTGGGTCACCACTGCCACGCCCGATGGCAGGAAAAGCTCCGTGCTCTGCCTCGATCGGGAGACCGGCAAAATACTGCACGATCGCGTCGTGTTCGAGAACGAAACCGTCGAACCCCTGGGCAATCCGCTCAATGCCTACGCTTCGCCATCGCCTGCGATCGAGGATGGCCGGGTCTATGTTCACTTTGGCAGCTATGGCACGGCTTGCATCGACACGAAAACCTTTGAAACCCTCTGGGAGCGCCGCGATCTTCCCTGTCGTCACTATCGCGGACCGGGTTCCTCGGTCGTCATCTTCGAAAACATGCTGATCCTCACGATGGACGGCGTGGATGTGCAGTACCTGGCCGCGCTCGACAAGCAGACCGGCAGGACAATCTGGAAAACCGACCGCACCACCGACTTCAAGGACCTCGATCCCAAGACCAACAAGCCCAAGGCCGAGGGCGATTACCGCAAGGCCTACACCACGCCGGTCATCGTGAACACCTCCGGCAAGCTGCAACTGATCAGCCCCGGCGCCCGCGCCGCCTTCGCCTACGATCCGCACACCGGCAAGGAAATCTGGACCGTCACCTACCCCGGCTTCAGCAACGCCACCAGCGCGGTGGTTCAGGATGATGTGGCCTACATCAGCACCGGCCACGGCAAGACGGAGATGCTCGCCATCAAAACCAATGGCACGGGCAACGTCACCGACACTCACGTGTCGTGGGTCGTCAACCGCAACATGCCGCAGCAGCCTTCATCGGTGATCGTGGGCGATCTGCTCCTGCAAGTCAACGAAGGTGGCATCGCCACCTGCATCAAGATCAAGGATGGTGAAGTGGCCTGGGTTCAGCGGCTGGGCGATGGCAAAGAGCAATATTCATCCTCCTCGCTTTATGCCGACGGCAAGGTTTATTTCTTCGGCCGCGAAGGCACGGGCACGGTCATCGAACCTGCGGGCGAGTTCAAGCTGATCGCCACCAACAAACTCGATGCCGGCATGATGGCGTCGCCGATCGTCGCGGGCAATGCACTGTTCCTGCGCACCAAGACGCATCTGTATCGCATCGAGAAGTGAACAGGGCAATCGCATGTACCGATATCAGCCGTATCGTGTGGCACGGGCAGGCCGCTGCTTTGAGCGGTTTGCCCGTGGCGATCAAGTATGCGTCATCGTGCTGCGCCACGGGCAAACCGTCCAGAGCGACGGCCTGCCCGTGCCACACCACACCAAAAGACACTCCGAACGCTCTACGTGCAGTTGAATTGCTCTAGACCAACTACATGCGATTGCCCTGGAGAAGTGAAAAAGAGCATTGACGAATCATCATTGTTTTTGCTAATCTGGCCCTGAGCATTTTTTCATCGGCTCATTCATTCTGAAGCTCGGGGCAGGTACATGCGAAAAACACTCGGCATCGCCGCGATATTCATTTCCATGATCTCCTTCACTGGCCGGGCGCATGGGCAGGCCAAAGATCCACCGGATGATGCATCACTCGACAAACCCTGGCGGCTCTCCATCTCCGCAGGCCTGGGTTGGACGGACAACGTCGTCACGCTCGATGACAGCCTGACCCTGGGCACGCCCGGCTCCACGCTCCCTTTCGCTTCCTCCCGCGATGCTGCCTTCGCCCGATTCACCCTCGACTTTGCCTACGATGTCCTGGCAGATGATGAGCAGATTCTCACGCTGGGCTACCACCTCCATGCTGATGTGTATGAAGGCAGCGCCAGCGAGTTCGATGAACACGATCATTTCGTCTGGGCTGGCTACCAGCGCAAACTCGCCGACCAATTCGTCGGCTCCATCAAGCTGACTGGCACCACAGCCATCGTCGATGGCGACACCGTTCGCAATGCGATGATCATCGAGCCTTCGCTCATCTTCGCCGCCAGTGACTGGCTGACGCTGGAACTGATCAGCGGCATCGAACTGGCGGACTTCAAGACGCCGCTGCCCTTTGGTGGCGCTGCTGCCGCCAATCGGGACGGTGAGACGTATGCCATCGGCGGTGCTGCCCACATTGATGTGCCGGACACTTCACTGCGTCTTTACCTGGCCTATCTCCATCGCTGGACTTTCACGACTGGCGGGGCTTTCGACTTCGATGAAGACCGCATCATCGCGGGCCTGGCCCATCCGCTGCCTTGGGAGATTCAGGCTGATCTTCGCTACACCTTCGCACGCCAGCGCTACGATGGCCTTGGCCCGCGCCGCGATGAGGCCCACATCTTCAGCCTCTATTTCACCAAACCCATCAACGAAAACGTTTCCGTTTATCTTCGCTACGACCACATCAACAATCAGTCCAACGGCGTGCTCTTCGAGTATCGCCAGAACCTCATCGCGGCTGGTGTGACGATCGATTTTTGAAGTTGCCGATTTCGCTTCGTTTGGTTCGCCTCACTTGATGCTGTTTCATCCGAGTTCCGTGGAGGATTCAACATGACATGCCCTCAACATTCCCTGCCGGTGCGTTTGTCTTTGCTCGTGTTGCTGCTGCTGGCCACGCACGGCCACGCGCAGTTTCAGCCTGGCGATTTTCAGGGAGTTCGCTGGGATCCGATGTTGCGCTGCTGGGTGGCGTGGGATGGCAACACGCTTAAGCCGGTGCCTTGGAATCAGCGGCTGCTGCGCAAGAGCGATGCGACTGGCAGCGGCGTTGTGAAGAGCAAGGGCGGCATTCCCGAAGCCGGGCCGCCGTTTGCAAATCTCAACACGCCTGTCAGCACGAGCAACACCGCGCCGCCGGACTATGCGGGCATCGGCGATGCAGCGCGAAGGCAGATCGTTTTCAACGCAGTGAATGATGCGAAGGCGGCCCGCGATGGATCGCGGCTGGCTGGAGGCGATGCAGGTCTGCTTAGCATGCAGCTTGATGTGAACCTGCAAAAAGCACGCAATGCCGGCTATTACAGCGACACCGCCAGTCTTCTCCCTGCCGATGAAACGCCGAATGTGCCCGGCGGAGCGACTTTTTCTGTTCGAGCGCTGAGCCTGTTGTCGCAGCCTGGATTCCCCGACGGCCTTTTCAAAGCGGATGATCCCCCGCCGCCGAATTTGCCTCCGCCTCCGCCTCGCTGGCTCATCATCAAGTATCCGCCGCCGCAGTTCACGGATGAGGAGCGAAAGAAGATTCAGGAGGCAGCGCAGGCACTGGCTAAGAAACAGGCCGAGGCGAATGCGACGGGGCAGCTACAGGTCATTGATCCGGCCATTGAGGGTCCCCTCGGCAGACTGGAAGAGATGCTCGAACGCTTCCGAGCCGAGCGCGGCGAAAATTCTCCGGTGGTGCGTGTGCTGGAGAATCACATTGCTTCCGAGCGTGCCCGGCTTGGCCGCGTCACTTCGCAACTATCAGGTGATGGCGAACCGCCGGTGCGTGCCGGGGAGGGATGGCTCAGCGCACCGATCGCGCTGGGCGATGGCACGCAGCATTATCCGTACATTCCGGAGCTTCCGATCACGGACAATTTCCTTCGCCCTGATGGCGGGCTGATCACGCACTACGGCGATGGCACACGCGAGTACACCGCCGCCGATGGCACGCGCGTGGTGAAATACAAGGATGGCCGCAAACGCATCACGCAGACCGATGGCACCGTGATCTGGCTCAATCCCGATGGCTCACCGTACGTGGGTGAACTGGAGAATGCGGTGATCAAGTGGCGAAAGCTCAAGGCTGCGGAGGCCTCTGCATCGCCCATTGATCCGGTCATCAGTCAGTCGCCGGAGATGGGCACCATCACCCTTCCTGGATCGGGCATCATGTTCAAGATGGGCGGGCGGTTCACCACCACCCCTTGATCGAAGCGCCTTCGCTACAGGTCTGCATCAAGCATCCGATTCGACTCTGGAGATGAATCATGTTTTCACGCCTCGCTCTTGCCGCCGCGATACTGATCATGGCCATCAACATCCATGGCTGCCAGTCTGCGACGCAAATTCCTGCGTCGCCGCAAATGGCCGCCGCGATGACGCACCGCAAAGCCGATGAAGCCGTCGCACAAGCGCAGCGTGCTGCGGCTTTGGCGGACAAGGAATTCGCCGCCATCGACAAGCTCACCGCCCAGGCCGGCCCCGCCCCGGGTGTGGTGCGCGGCCATCCATCGCTGAGCCGCGCTGATGCCCTGCGGCAGCAATCGCTTGCCCATCGCTCAGCCGCGCTGCAATACCACGAAATCGCACTCACCCTCCACACCCTCGCCGCCACCGCCACCGATGAAGCCGACCGCAATCGCCTCTTCAGCGAAGCGGCGTATTTTCGTTCTTTGGGCCTGAAATTTCAGGAACTGTCCGATGCCTGCGCCACCGAAGCGGCGAAGGTCGGAGTGAAGTAAGTTCACAACCCACCGTGACCACCGATTACACCAAGCCGGAGGTTTACAGCATCAGTCCCAAGCAAGGCCTGCTCATGGGCATGATGGCGCTGCCCTTGTTGCTGCTGATCGGTTGGATCAGCTTGGGAGAGATCGATGGATTTGTTCTGTGGTTGTCGCTGTCGTCGCCGGTCGTGATGTATGCCATGTCGCCGCGTGTCGTGCTGGCACCGGAAGGGATCAGCGTCACCATCCTGAGAATTCCGTGGATCGCGCGAACCCCCTGGTTCAAGCTCGGACGTGCGGGAATGCCTCACGCGGGCAACTGGGTCTGGATTGAGCGGCTCGATGAAACCTCCGGATGGATTTGGATTCCCAGTCTGAAGATTGATGGCGAAAAATTGCTCGAACGAATCGCGGATCGATACACCCATCACTTCACCGAATTCTGCCATCACTGCGAATACAACCTGCAAGGCAACACCAGCGGTGCCTGTCCCGAGTGCGGCAACGCGAAACCGCAGGCATCGTCCAGGCTTCGCGTTGACATCCAGCCAAAGCCGGGCTCATAAATTTCCATTTTGCTTACCCCTTTCATTTCCGTCACAATCAGCACATGCTCAAACTGGCCACGCTCATCGACAACCCCGGCGAACCGCAGGCTGAGACGCGCTACCGCGATCCGAAGAACCTCAAGGACCTGGGCTACAACGGGCGCGTCATGTACGCCACCACCGGCCTTTCCGGTCTGGAAGGCCCCGAAAGCGTCGGTGGCGGGGAGATGCGCCGCTTCGTGGAACAGCAGTTCGAGCGGGCCTCGGCTTCCATTGACGCCTCGCTCAAGGCCGGGCTGGACACCTACATCACCTACGATGTGCTGAGTCTGCCCC
Organism: uncultured Phycisphaeraceae bacterium; assembly: GCA_964649195.1. Classification (GTDB taxonomy): domain Bacteria; phylum Planctomycetota; class Phycisphaerae; order Phycisphaerales; family Phycisphaeraceae; genus JTS-RE9. Next base: position 50,920 of record CAZYPK010000008.1, on the reverse strand, counting down.
GCATTCTGGTGGAGCGCGACATCACCGGCTTATGCTGCAAGAACCGCCCGGACATGCTCTGCCCGGCCAGCGACATCGCCATCGATCGCAGCGTGGTCGCCCTGCGCGCCCATCTGCTCCGCTGGCCGCAGCTCACCGGCATCGTGCTGCGCTTTGGCGACAGCGACGCCTCGCGCCTGCCTTATCTGGTGGGCAACGACATCTATCAGCCGCACTGTCCAAGATGCAGCCAGCTTGGCCGGGTCGATCGCATCGTCCGCGTCATGCACCGCTTTCACACGCTGGTCGTCGGCGAGCTGGGCAGGCGGCTCATCGCCCGGGCCTGGAACGTCCGGCCCAACGGCATGCACGACAGCGTGGATGTCTGCCATCGCCTGGCGCCGCAGCTCCCCGGCGGCGAGAACCCCGGCGATGACCGCTTCGTGCTCTCCTTCAAGTTCAGCGAGGCCGACTTCTGGCGCTACCAGAAATGGAACCCCGCCAGCCTCGTCTTCGGCGATCGCCCGATCATCTACGAACTGCAATGCCAGCGCGAGTTCGAAGGCAAAGGCGGCATCCCCAACTGGCAGGTGCCGCTGTGGCGCGACGGCTGCCCGGAAACGAATGATGACAAGAGCGTTGCGGGCCTGGCCAATGTCGCCCAAAAAATCAACCTCGTCGGACTCTGGGCCTGGGTGCGCGGCGGCGGGTGGGGCGGGCCGTTCATCAAGAACGAAACCTGGGTCGATGCCAATGTCTTCGCCGTCCCGCAGCTTGCCGATCGTCCCGATGCCTCCCCCGATCAACTCGCCGATGCGTGGATCCATCAAAGGCTGGGCATCACCGACACCGCGCAGGCCGGTGCCATCAAGCAGGTGCTGCTCCATTCGCCGGCGGTCATTCTCGAAGGGTTTTACATCGGCCCGTTTGCGAAGATGCGAAACACCCCCTGGCATCCCAACGGCGATCTGATTCAGGATGATCTGATCGACGCCCAGGCCGCGTGGCGCATGGTGCAGCGCATGCCCGATTCGCAGCTTGATGAAGCCGTCGCCGAGAAGATGCGGGCCGTCGAGCAGCTTGCGAAGGATCAGCAGACGCTGCATCACCTGATGACCGAAGGCACGCGCACCGTGCTGGATCCGATGGTGAACACGCTGATTTATGCCGAGTCGCTTTTCAGAATGCTGGGCAACCTGCTGGCGGGTCTGACGGCTTATCGCCGGCATCTCAAGAAAAAAGACCCGGCCCAGGCGACGATCTGCAAACAACGGCTGCTGGCGGCGCAGAGCGACTGGACCCACCACACCCAGCGCTACGGCGCCATCCCCGGCGCCGCCACCGCCTTCCGCGAAGCCAATTTCTGGGAACTGACGCAGCAGATACTGGGCGAACTGGGGTAAGATGAAGGGGAACAGGGGGCAGGAAACAGGAAGAAACCCACAGCCGCTTGCGGCTTCGCTCTGACCCCTGACCTCCGACCTCACCGGATCAGATACACATCATAGCGCATGCTCTTGCCTTCAAACGTCACATCCGCCTCGCGGTCGCCCAGCGTTTCGCCATGCAGCGGGCGTTTCACGATGACACGCTTCTTCGCCACGCGCAGCGCGGCATCAAGCAACTGCGACGAATCATCATCCGGCCCGACAAGCTGGCGCACCACCTTCATCGGCTTCCCCTCAGCGCCTTTCCTGCGCACCGGAAACATCGGATCGAGAAAAACCACGTCGGGATGCATGAAAACCTCGAGATTCTCAGGCAGATCATCGAGGGCGATTTCGCTGGTGTCGCGGGCGTGGCCGGTGCTTTGATAGGCGATGCGCCGCAGCAGGTGAATGGCGTTGGTCTGCACCAGCGTCAATCTCGCCGCCACCTGCATCACATCAGGCTGCGTCGCAAATCGCAGCAGCGCATCGCGCAGCAGCGTGGCGATCACGCGGTTGCGCTCGACCATCAGCACCCTGCATCCCAGGCCCGCCATCAGCCAGGAATCCTCACCCCAGCCCGCCGTCGCATCGATCACCACCGGCGGCGGATCGCTCGCCTTTCTGATGCCCAGCGCCTTGCCGAGCGGTTGTTTGATGCGTTTGCCCTGGGCGCTGGTGACATCGAGCTTCGACCAGTCGGCAAAGAGGGCGCGGCCGCCGCGGGTGATCGGATCGCCGCCGATCATGCGAAGCTCGAGCCTGCCGGGCGTCGCCGCGAGCAACGCATCGAATCCCTTCTTCACAGGCTTTTCGATGAACGTCAGATTCAGATCGACCGACAATCGCGCCGCGGCGCGCAGCAACGACTCATCCTCAGCCGGGTCGGCGCACACGGCGATATGCGGAGGTTGACGTGATGGTGATTCAGTGGTGGGCATGGCGTCGCGGGACTTTGTCCGCCAAGGCGGACGGCTAAAGTTTCGGATGCTCGATCGGCGTCACCTGCATCAACTCCTCCGGCAGCCGCACTCCCTGGCTTCGCAGCGCGGCCAGGCGCGTCAGCACCGCGGCGCCGTGCATCAGGTTCTGCGCGACGACTGCCGTTTTCCGGTTCTCCGCCTTCTCCAGGAACGAGCCGCGCGTCCATTCGTTGAACGCGCCCATCGCGGGTCCGCACCAGACCTGGTAATCGATGGTGCGCGAAGCGTCGCCCGCATTGGCCCAGCGCGAAGAAAGGCCCAGATACCAGCGGAAAACCAACGCCATGCGATGCTTGGGATCGCGGTCGGCCTTGGCCACCTGATCGGGATCAAACGGTGCGAAGTAATCGCGCGTCTTCCGCCAGATTTCATCGAGCGTCGCGCGGAAGATCGTCTTCTCGATGTTCGCCCGCTCCGCCGCAGGGATTGTTTCCATTGAATCGTGTGCGCGGTAAAGCTCGAAAAGTTTCTGGGCGCGCATGGCGAACATGGTGCCTCGCTTGAGCACCTGAAGCTTCACGCCCATCTCGAACATGTCCGCCGCCGGCGCCATGATCACATCGGCCTGCTGGGCCTGGGCGAGCATCGTTCGCACCGGTGCGCTGGAGCCTGATTCGAGACAGGCCTGATTGATCGAGCCGGTGACGATGTAGGCCGCGCCCATCGCAAACGCCGCGGCGGCTGACGCAGGCGTGGCGATGCCGCCGCCGATGCCGATGCGAAGCGGAATGTTTCGCGCCGCGTAACCGTGCTCCCGTGCAAGCCGATCGCGCAGCGTCAGGAACGTGGGCAACAGCGTGATGAACGGTCGATTGTCGGTGTGGCCGCCCGAATCCGCCTCGGCGGTGAGGTCCTGCGCCATCGGAATCTCCTGCGAGAGCGCCGCCTCCTCGCGGGTGATGAAACCTTGCGCCGCCAGCGCCTCCACCATCTTCATCGGCGGCGGCGCGAACCATTTGTTCGCCACTTCCACGCGCGAAGCCTTGGCGATGATGCGATGCCTCGCCATCACCCGGCCTTGCGAATCGCGATGCAGGCCGGTCACGCGATAACGCACGACGGCAGGTGTGAGATCGAGATAGGCCGAGGCTTCGACGAGCGTGATGCCTCGCTTGATGTAAAGCTCGACGACGCGCATCTCGTGGGCCGGTTCGTTGGGGCTGTGAATCAGGTTGAAGGCAAAGGTGCGATCGCCGGCGCTTGCCTGCAATCGATCGATGGCGGATTCGATGACTTCAATGCGCTGCCCCGCGGCGCCGTAGGCCCCAAGCATTCCTGTATGGGCGATGGCTTCAACAAGCTCGACCGAGGCGATGCCGTTGGCCATCGAGCCGGTCATGTAGGGGAAGTCGATGGCATGATCGGCGCAGAACGTGGCATCGCCCAGTTGCCTCGGCGACAGCGGCGGGGCGTAGCCCAGCAGCGGAAACGCGGTCACATCATCCGCTTCGCCCGCATCATCACCGATGCGAAGCGTGCCACCGAGGGCGATGGCCGGTTGGTTCCGGTGTTCGACGATCGTGACCGGCGAATGGATGTCATGCAGTGCGCCACGAATCGCGGCGGGATTGTCGCTGATCGATGAGGCATCACCACCCCAGACGCCAAGGGCGTGCGAAGAGGTTGCGATCTTTGGAAGCTTCGAGGCATCGGCGGAGATCATGCAGGCGGCTCACAGCAAGGCTCAATCGAAACGGCGGATTATAGCAGCCGCGGCGTCCTCGCCGCGCGTTCCGGGGCAATCGCATGTGGCGGCACACACTTCAACCACGCCCAATCCCCTCCGTTCATCTGGACCGGGCAAATGCAATTTCCTCTACGGTCAGCGCATCAAAGCAGTGAAGGCGACCGCCGGTTCATCGAGCACCACGCGCCCGTCCTTGATGTGACCGTGATAGACCATGACCAAGGTTTAGGACGCCGCCATCCGTCAGGCAATGGTGATTGGTGAAGTGAAAAGCCCACGCACGGGAGTGCGTGGGCTTTGGGGGGGCAGTTCAATCATTCACATCGGCTCAGGCTTTTGCCGCCGCGTACAGTTCGCTGACCTTGGCCCAGTTGACCACATCCCACCACGCCTTGATGTAGTCAGGGCGGCGGTTCTGGTAGTTGAGGTAGTAGGCGTGCTCCCACACATCCAGCCCCAGGATCGGCGTGCCGGGGCAATCGACGGTGCCCTTCATCAGCGGGTTGTCCTGGTTGGGGGTGGAGCAGACGCACAGTTTCTTGCCGGGATCGACGCACAGCCACGCCCAGCCGGAGCCGAAGCGGGTGGCGCCGGCGGCGGCGAACTTTTCCTTGAAGGCGTCGAAGGAGCCGAAGGTCGCATCGATGGCGGCGGCCAGTTCAGCGGAAGGTGCGCCGGTTCCGGGGGCGCCGGGGCTGGTCAGGAGGTTCCAGAAGAAGGTGTGGTTCCAGTGCCCGCCGCCGTTGTTGCGGACGGCGCCGCGCTTGGCTTCGGGGACCTGGGCCAGGGCGGAGATGAGGTCTTCGAGCGGCTTGTCTTCGAGACCCGTGCCTTCGAGGGCGGCATTGAGGTTGGTCACGTAGGCGTTGTGGTGCTTGCCGTGGTGGATTTCCATCGTCCGGGTGTCGATCACCGGCTCCAAGGCGCTGGCGGGATATGGCAAAGGGGGAAGGGTAAAAGCCATGATTCACTCCTAAGGTGGAAGGATGGAGGCGTTGATGGAGGCGGGCCAGGTCCGGAAAGTCGCTACAGGCGGTTCGATCGATGGAAATGGCCGATAACTGCCCCAATCACCCCTGATTATGGGGGTGAGAACCTCGTTCCAGTCGATATTGACTGGCTGGCGAGATTTATGGTGGCATCCTAGTCAAACGGAAAGTAGTGTCAATGACCGGCTTTACGGGTTTTCCCCATGCGGTGGTGTGGAAATCCGGTTTTTTTCGGAAATGTATGCACAGGGCCAGAACAAAATCGATGAGATGCGTGTAAATACTGTAGTGGAGTTGCACCGGATGAAGAATCGGTGCCGGACCCGCCCCCAAGTGCCCGATCCCCGCGGGCGACGTTCCACCGAAGAAAAAATCGTCCTAACCGTGAAGTTTTGGGAACCATCCGGGTTTGTTGCCCTCCAAATAGGTGGAAGGCAAGACTTTCCAGGGAAAGGTAGGTGTTGTATGCCTCAAGTCCTGAAAAATCCAAAGAAGACCCCCTCGCCTCTGGAGCAGGCCCGGCGTGGCAAGCGCGTGTCGCTGGCCAACAGTCGGCAGCAACTGAGCGAGGCCGACCAGCGGACCCTGACCCGGCTCATGGCCGGCGAATGTGACTACGTTGACAACGACCTGTTCCGCAAGGCCGAGGCGATGAAGGTCATCTTCGATGAAGCCCCGGCGATCGCCCGCCCTGACACGAGCTGGTACCACCCGCTGATGGAGAACATCACGCCCGACAGCCGCGTGAAAACCTCCAGTTCCACGCTGCTCAACGCGGCCCAGGAGCGGGCCCTGTTCCTTCAGTTCAACTACGCCCGCTTCATGGTGGCGCAGCTCAAGGAACGGATCGGCGCGGCCACCGGCGGCGCCGTCAAGGCCGGCCCGGCCCGTGAAATGCTCGAATGGCACCGCAAGAGCGAGCACTACCGCGACATGATCGCCCAGACCAACCTCGCCCTGGTGCTGGCGATGGCCAAGCGGACCCGCATGAGCGAAGTCGATTTCAGCGACCTCGTCAGCGAAGGCAACATGGCCCTGCTTCGCGCGGTGGACAAGTTCGATGTGGCCCGCGGCTTCAAGTTCTCGACCTACGCCTGCCGGGCGATCCTCAAGGCTTTCAGCCGATCGGGCATCAAGCTGAGCAAGTACCGCCAGCTTTTCCCGACCGACTTTGACCCGAAGCTTGAGAAGAGCGACTTCATGCAGAAGAAGCGTGAAGGCCACGAGGACGACTGCGTTGATGAGCTTCGCCTGATCATGAAGGACAACCGTGCCGAACTGTCCGACATCGAGCAGGAAGTGATCGAGCACCGCTTCGGCCTGGGCAAGGGCGTCCAGCTTGACCCCGAAGCTTCGCCGCTCACCCTCGAACAGGTCGGCAGGATCATCGGCGTCACCAAGGAACGCGTCCGCCAGATTCAGAACAAGGCTCTGGAAAAAATCCGGCTGACGCTCGAGACCGACTACCTGGGCTGATCGCTTCACCCGAAGCGACAACCGGGCGTCGTGAAGAACAATTGAATCCCATGCAACGGCGAGGTCCCCCGACCCCGCCGTTGTCTTTTTCGCAGGCCGGGGGAGGCGGCCACAGGCCGGGTTTGATCAGAGCCGCGACTCAACGAGTCGCGGACGTGAGCGACCTGAAGAAACGTAACGCAGCACGGCGGATCGACGACCTCTGTCCTGCTCCCCGCGATTTTCGAGGTCTTTCACCCCTCGCGCGATTTCCCCTCCTTCAGGCCGTTCACGTCCGCGACTCGTTGAGTCGCGGCTCTGATCGTGAACCCAGGTTGAAAGCCCATCAGCCAAAGGCGGAGAGTTCGTTATGATGCCGCGCATGACCACTTCCCCCTCCAGTGACTCGGCCGGTTCGCCTTCGGTTCCCGTCTTTGACATCGCGCATAAGCCGTTTGAATCGCCCACGCGGGATGTGATGAACGGCGCCGCCCGCTGGGAGATCAAGGTGCATGAGCATGGGCTGATCGCCCTGGTCGATGTGATGCCCCGGCTGGTTCCCGTGGGCGCCACGGCGGACAGCGCGATCGTCCAGGCCGCGCGCGTTTCCTACGGGCAAGGCACGAAAAAAGTGAACGAAGATCGCGGGCTGATCCGGTACCTGCTTCGCCATCGCCACACCACGCCGCTGGAGATGATCGAGTTCAAGTTCCACGTGGTGATGCCCATGTTCATCGCCCGGCAGTGGATTCGCCATCGCACGGCCAATGTGAACGAGTATTCCGCACGCTACTCGGTGGTGCCGGATCGCTTTTACATCCCGTCGATCGACAACGTGCGGGCCCAGTCAACCAGCAACCGGCAGGGCGGCGATCAGCCGGTCGATGTCGGCACCGCCCAGGAATTCCTCAACTGGCTGGGCGAGTGCGAGGCCCAGTACGAGCGGTACCAGTCGCAGCTTGACAAGGGCGTGACCCGCGAACTGGCCCGCATCGGGTTGCCGGTCAATGCCTACACCCAGTGGTACTGGAAATGCGACCTGCACAACATCCTGCACTTCCTGTCGCTGCGCATGGATTCGCACGCCCAGCAGGAGATCCGCGACTATGCGAATGCGATGTACGCCCTGATTCAGCCGATCGTGCCCATCACGGCGGAGGCGTTTCTCGATTACCGCCTCGACGCCATGCAACTGACCCGCCTGGAAATCGAGGCGATCCAGACTGGCAAACCGATCGCCACCGAAAACAAGCGCGAGGCGGCGGAATGGGAAGCGAAGAAGATGCGGCTGGGCTTGTGAGCCTGAGCCGGAAACAAGAGCCGCGACTCAACGAGTCGCGGACGTGAACGGCCTGAAGAAGGGGCAATCGCGCGAGGGACGAAAGACCTCGAAAACGGCGGGACAGGAGACAGGAGACAGAGCCTTCAGCCCCAGCCACCCAGCCACCCAGCCTTCAGCTTTCAGCCTTCAGCCTTCAGCCTTCAGCCTTCAGCCTTCAGCCTTCAGCCCTCACCCGGCCCTCGCCCCGGCCATTCTGTCGCCTATGCTTTGGGGCTTCTGAATAAGCCCCGATGTATTGTGAATCGGGGGATTGCGAAGCCGCAAGCGGCTTGGACGGGAGGTTATTCAGGAGTCCCTTTTTACCTTCGTCATGCGTAACCTTCTGTTGGCCTGGCTCATGATGCAGGGTAATGTTTACCGGGATCGTTGATTGAGTTGATTGAACTTGGAGCTTCGGATCATGACGAAACCTTTCGCCTTGGGTGTCATTCTCTTCGCCTCGCTGGCGACGGCGGCCCGGGCTGCCGAGCCTAAGCTGTCGTTCAATCGTGACATTCGTCCGATTCTTTCCGACACCTGCTTTCACTGTCACGGTTTTGATGAGAAGGAACGTAAGGGCGGTTTTCGGTTGGACATTCGTTCCGAGGCGCTCAAGCCCGCCGAGTCGGGCGAGCGGGTGATCGTGCCGGGCAAGCCGGATGAGAGCGAGCTGATTCGCAGGCTGACCGCCGAGGACCGCACCGAGGTGATGCCGCCGGCCAGGCTGGGCAAGAAGCTCACGCCTGAGCAGATCGCCACGCTGCGCCGCTGGGTTGCCCAGGGCGCCGACTACGAAGGCCACTGGGCGTTTGAACCGATCACCCGCCCGGCTCCGCCTGCGGTCAGGAAAAGCGACTGGCCTCGCAACGACATTGATCGTTTCATTCTCGCCCGGCTGGAAAAGGAAGGGCTGGCGCCATCGCCGGAGGCTTCGAAGGAGACTTTGATCCGGCGGGTGTCGCTCGATCTGACCGGCCTGCCGCCGACGCCTGCGGAGGTGGATGCGTTTGTGAAGGACGCCTCGGCCGATGCCTACGAGAAGCTGGTGGATCGGCTGCTGGCCTCGCCGCGCTATGGGGAGCGGATGGCGCTGCGCTGGCTCGACTTTGCCCGGTATGCCGACAGCAACGGGTTTCAGGTCGATAGCAGCCGCTTTCAGTGGCCGTGGCGCGACTGGGTGATCCGCGCCTTCAATGACAACATGCCTTTCGATCAGTTCACCATCGAACAACTGGCCGGCGACATGCTGCCCGATGCCGCGCCTTCGCAGGTCGTGGCCACCGGATTCAACCGCAACACCAGGCTCAACGGTGAAGGCGGATTGATCGCCGAGGAATGGCGGATCGAAACCGTCATCGACCGCGTGGAAACCACCGGCCTCACGTGGCTGGCGCTCACCTTCAACTGCTGCCGGTGCCACGATCACAAGTACGACCCGATCTCCCAGAAGGAGTTCTTTCAGTTCTTCGCCTTCTTCAACAACGTGCCCGAAGCCGGCATCCTGCAAGGCGAATCGCGCAACACCGCGCCGGTCGTCAACGTGCTCACGGCGGAGATGCAGGACGAAAAGGCGAAGCTGGAAGCCGAACTGGCCGCGGCGCAGAAGCAGGTGGCCGAAACGAAGAAGCGGTTGCCGCAGCTCATCGCCGCATGGGAGCCGCAGTTCAGGAAGCAACTCGCCTCCAACGATCAGCCCTGGACACCGCTCGAACCCACCGCCGTCACCTCGCGTGGCAACGCCACGCTCACCCGCCAAAGCGATGGCGCCTACCTGGCCTCCGGCGCCAACCCGGCCCGCGACACCTACACCATCACCGCGCCGCTGAGCGAAGGCGCCTTCACCGGCCTGCTGCTGGAGTGCTTCATCGATCCCACCCTGCCGCAGCAGAGCCTGGGGCGGTATCCCAACGGCAACTTCGTTCTCTCGCAGGTTGATGCCCGGATCACTGCGCCGGGACTCAAGGAACCGATCAAGGTCAACTTCGACAAAGCCGTCGCCGATTACTCGCAGAAGGATTGGAACATCAGCTTCGTCGTTCAGCAGAGGGCAGGCAAGGGATGGGCGGTCGATGGTCCGACGAAAAAGGAAAATCGCAAGGCGATGTTCCTGGCCCCGGCGCCGGTGAAGGTCCCCGCCGATGCGACGATCACCGTGCAACTGGTTCACAACGCGCTCGATCAGCACAACATCGGCCGGTTCCGTTTGTCATCCACATCGCTGCCTGCCGCGGCGGTCAAGCTCGAAGGCGTGCTTTACCCGGCCGACATCCGGCAGATCGTCGCCACACCGGCGGCCAACCGCAGCGATGCACAGCGGAAACAGCTTGAGGATTTCTTCATCGCCAATGCCGACAGCCCGATCGCAGCCGCGGCGGCGAAGGTGAAGGAAGCGCAGGCGAAGGTTGATGGGTTGAGCAAGCAGTTGCCCACCGTCATGGTGATGCGCGAAGGTCCGCCCCGCCCGGCGCATCTGCTGCTGCGTGGCGAGTACGACAAGAAAGGCGAGAAGGTCGAAGCGGGACTGCCTGCCGCCCTGCCGCCCTTGCCTGCGGGGCAGAAGATGGATCGGCTGGGGCTGGCGCGGTGGATGGTCCACCCCTCCAATCCGCTGACCTCGCGCGTCTGGGTGAACCGGGCGTGGGAGCATTTCTTCGGCACGGGCATCGTCAAGACCTCGGAAAACTTCGGTTCACAGGCTGATTTCCCCAGCCATCCTGAACTGCTCGACTGGCTGGCCTCGGAGTTCATGAATCCGAAGGCGCTGCCTCGCGTCGGTGGCCGACCCGCCAGGGCGTGGGACATGAAGGCGTTTCAGAAGCTCATCGTGATGAGCGCGGTTTATCGCCAGTCGGCGGCGGTGTCGCCGCTGCATCTGGCGCGCGACCCCGACAATCGATTGCTGGCGCGCGGGCCGCGCTTCCGCCTTGCCGCGGAGGTGATCCGCGATCAGGCGCTTTTCGCCAGCGGCCTGCTGGTGGAAAAACTGGGCGGCCCCAGCGTCCGGCCCTACAAGCCGCAGGGCGTGTGGGATGAGACCAGCCGCTACGGCGACCTGCGCGGCTACAAGCACGACAAGGGCGAGGGCCTGCACCGGCGGACGATGTACACCATCATCAAGCGCACCGCACCGCCGCCGTCGATGGTGATCTTCGACGCCCCCAGCCGCGAAGTCTGCACGATCAAGCGATCGCGCACCAACACGCCGCTCCAGGCCCTGGCGCTGCTCAACGAGATCACCTACGTGGAAGCGGCCCGCAAACTGGGCGAACGCATGATCCGCGAAGGCGGCGAGACCGTTGAAGAGCGAATCACCTTCGCCTTCCGCCTGATCGTCAGCCGCAAACCCGGTGCGGAGGAACTTTCGATTCTCGCAGGCGGCCTGCGCGAGGATATGGCTCACTTCGCCAAGTCACCCGCCGAGGCAAAGAAACTGGTTTCCTTTGGCGATGCTGCTTCCGACAGCGCCATCAAACCGGAAGAACTTGCCGCTTATACACTGACGGCCAACATCCTTTTGAATCTTGATGAGGCGGTGATGCGGGAGTGAACGATCATTTAGCCGTTCGCCTTGGCGAACGGCGTCTTTAGACCTTGAGCCACCCGATCCGACTGACACTCCTCCGTTCGCCAAGGCGAACGGCTAAATGAATCGATGCAAACCGCCGGCCATTGCACCTGACGTTATTGGAATACCTCCCATGAAACCGACCACACTTCTCGCCGCCCAGGACGCCCTCAACCGCCGCGTGTTTCTCAAGGCCTCGGACCACGACCTGCCACTGGGACTTGTGAGTTCAAAGTGCAGTGTCAGGTGTAATCGTTTTCATGCCTTCAAAGAGGTGAAAGTCTGTTGGATTTAATGTGAGAACTGAAACGATGCCATGAGATTGACAGGTGGCTGCGAGTTGAGTATCGAGCAGTCGCTTGCGACCCAGTTGATGCCGACTCAGCCAGGCGAAGAACGTGGACACAGCATGACCATCCGTAAACACACGCCGAACCTCGCGCATGTTCCAGATTTCGAGCGCCAAAGTGGTGGCCTCGATCATGGTCAACGGTTCCTCAAATCGCCTGCCATCGGTCACGACATGGACGAATTCCGCGAGAACCTGCGATGCGACGGCCAGCTCATCGCCGCCGCCGATGAGCCGCTGAATCTGATCGATGGCGCTGCGGTGCAAAGGATGACTTTGCACTGCGATGGCAACGAGATACGAGGTGTCAATCCCGTGAATCATCCAGCATCTCCCCCAGCAAGTCGTCGTTTACGGAAGCCTTCATCAAACCCAGATCAACCGGCGCCATCGAAAGAATGCTTTTCCCGCCGCCCGTTTCGGACTCGCGCCATCGCTCGACCGCTTCCACGACGACTTCCTCCGCGGTTTTGTTTCGGGAACGTGCCGCCTGATCGATCGCCTCGAACGCATCATCAGGCAGTTTGACGGAAATGACCTTCATGACTTGATCCGTTGATGAAAACGACCGGCACCGGCCCTATTGTAGCACTGACCGTTTGAGATTCCCCCATGAACAAGCACACCATCATCGCCGCCCAGGACGCCCTCAACCGCCGCGTGTTTCTCAAGGCCTCGGCGCTTGGCCTTGGAACCACGGCGCTGGGCACGCTGCTCACCGGCCAGGCGACTGCCGCTGCGCCTGCTTCTGCTCCTGCCGCCGCCCCCGCTTCCGCCTTCCCCAATCACGCCCCCAAGGCCAGGCGCATCATTTATCTCTTTCAGTCCGGCGCGCCGTCGCAGATGGACATGTTCGACCCCAAGCCGCAGATGCAGGCCCAGTTCAACAAGGACCTGCCCGACTCGATCCGCAAAGGGCAGCGGCTGACCACCATGACCAGCGGGCAATCGAAGTTTCCCATCGCGCCTTCGATCTTCAAGTTCGCACAGCATGGCGAATCAGGCATGTGGTTCAGCGAGCTGACGCCGCACATGGCCAGGCTCGCTGATGAGTTCTGCATGATCCGCTCGATGCACACCGAAGCGATCAACCACGATCCCGCGATCACCTTCTTCCAGACCGGCTCGCAGCTTGCCGGCCGCCCTTCGATCGGCTCGTGGGCCAGCTACGGGCTGGGCAGCGCCAACCGCGATCTGCCCGCCTATGTCGTGCTCACCTCCTTCGGCAGCGGCCGGCCCGATGATCAGCCGCTTTACGATCGGCTCTGGGGTTCGGGTTTTCTTCCTTCCGAACATCAAGGGGTGAAGTTCCGCAACAGCGGCGATGCGGTGCTTTATCTTTCCGATCCGCCCGGCATCGATCGTGCCGCGCGTCGTTCGACGCTCGATCGCCTTGCCGCGCTCAACGCACAGCGCCATGCCCGACTGGGCGATCCGGAAATCCAGACGCGCATCGCGCAGTACGAGATGGCCTTCCGCATGCAGTCGAGCGTGCCCGATCTGCTTGATCTTTCAAAGGAACCCCGACACGTTCTGGAAAGCTACGGCCCGGATGTGAAGCGGGCCGGCTCTTATGCCGCCAACTGCCTGCTGGCCCGCCGCCTGGCCGAGCGCGATGTGCGGTTCATCCAGCTCTTCCACATGGGCTGGGACCATCACGGCGGACTGCCCGCCGCCATCCGCGGCCAATGCAAGGACACCGATCAAGCCACGGCGGCCCTGATCACCGATCTGAAAAATCGCGGCCTGCTCGAAGACACGCTCATCGTCTGGGGCGGCGAGTTCGGCCGCACCATCTACTCGCAAGGCGGCCTCACCGCCAACAACTACGGCCGCGACCATCACCCGCGCTGCTTCACCATGCTCCTCGCCGGCGCAGGCGTCAAGACCGGCATGACCCTCGGCGAGACCGACGACTACTGCTACAACATCGTCAGTGATCCCGTTCACGTTCACGATCTGAACGCCACCATTCTGCACCTGATGGGCGTCAACCACACGCGCCTGACCTACCGTTTCCAGGGCCGCGACTTCCGCCTGACCGATGTGCACGGCGAACTGGTACACCAGGTGCTGGCGTGATCCCGCCGCTTGCGGCTTCGCATCGCACTGCACTAAGCTACCGCCATGAGACTTCACCTGGTTGAACTGAACAATCCCGCCGATCTCAGGAAACAGCCCTGGTTCACCCACCTTCGCCAGAGCGCCATCCCCGGCGGCGAAATCGCGGCCACCGTCGCTTCCATCATCGATGATGTCCGTCAACATGGCGATGAAGCCGTCGTGCGCCACATGCGGCAGTGGACCGATCCCGCGTTCACCGCCGACCGCATCCGCGTGACGCCTGCGGAGATGAAAGCCGCGCTGGATGCGCTCGATCCCGCGATGCGCCGGGTGCTTGAACAATCGATCGAGCATGTCCAGACCTATCAGCGGCACATCTGCCCCGGCGATCCGCCGACGATCACCATCGATGGCGCGGTGCTGGGTCTGCGCTGGTCGCCGATGGACAGCGTCGGCCTGGCGGTGCCGGGCGGCAAGGCGGCGTATCCGTCGAGCGTGATCATGCTGGCCGTGCCTGCGCTGGCCGCGGGGGTCGAGCGGTCGAAGATCAGCATCGTCACCCCGCCGCCCACACGTCATGGCGACGAACCGGCGGGCGACATCGCCCCGCTGGTGCTGGCGACCTGTGCGATGGTGGGCATCGAAAACGTCTATCGCATCGGCGGCGCGCAGGCCATGGCCGCCCTCGCTTACGGCACCGCCTCCGTCGAAGCGGTTGACTTCATCGCCGGACCGGGCAACAGCTACACCCAGGTCGCCAAGCAACAACTCATGGGCCGCGTGGGCATCGACGGCTTCTACGGCCCCAGCGAAATCGTCGTCCTCTCCGATGCCACGCCCAATCCCACGCGCCTCGCGCTCGACCTGATCGCACAAGCGGAACACGATCCGGGCCGGTGCATTCTGGTGTCATGGTCGCGCAACATGATCGAAGCGGTCAACGCCCAGATTCAGGTACACGCGCAGAACTGCAAGCGCAAGGAAGCCATCGAACGATCCTTCAAGGATTGGTCGGCGGCGGTGCTCGTGAAGGATGAAGACGCGGCGATCGAAGTGGTCAACGAACTGGCGGCGGAACATGTCACCGTGGCTGTGGCGAATCTGGAACCGGTCATGGCGAAACTGCGTCATGGAGGCGCCTTTTTCCTGCGCGATGAATCGCCCGTCGCGGCGGGTGATTACTACGCCGGCCCCAGCCACAGCCTGCCCACCGGCGCCACGGCCCGCTTCAGCAGCGGCGTCAGCGCGTTCACCTTCCTCAAACGCAGCAGCACCGTCTGGTACCGCGAAGGCATGAGCCAGGCCACCACCGAAGCGATCGCCCGCTTCGCCGAGGCGGAGGGACTCGACGCCCACGCGGAATCCGCCAGGGCGCGCGGGGACTAAGCCGCTTGCGGCTTCGCTCTTCATTCTTCATTCTTCATTCTTCATTCTTCATCCACCACGCACTTGCCCCAAACCCATTGCAAGTTATCATGAACGAATGGCGAATCCCATCGTCATCGCCCACCACCTGATCTGGACCGCCTACGGCTGGTGGCTGGGCAACGACCCGCGCGGCAGCATGTCGAAACACATCGATTCCCCGATCATCCGCGACCTGGGCGAACTGCACCATGGCCGCAAGCGCATTCAACCGGCCGGCCGTGAGATTCGTGAGTTCTACGAACGAGCCGCCGGGGCGCTCAAATATGAACTGCTCACCTTCGACACGCCCGGTATCGCCGCGATCGCCCAGGCATTCCATGAAGTGATCGAACATGAAAGATACACCTGCTACGCCTGCGCGATCATGCCCGATCACATTCACATCATCCTCCGCAAGCACAGGCATCAAGCCGAGGAGATGATCGAGAATCTGCAAACCGCAAGCCGCTTGCGGCTTCGCTCCCTGGGTCTTCGTCCTTCCGACCATCCCACCTGGGGCGGTCCCGGCTGGAAGGTGTTCCTCGATCACCCGAGCGAAGTCCGTCGAACGATCGGCTATGTGGAGATGAATCCGATCAAGATCCGATGGCCGGCGCAGTCGTGGCCCTTCGTCAAGGCGTATGACGACTGGCCGCTGCATCCGGGACATTCGATTCATTCGCCTTACGTCAAGGCGCTCAAAGCGGCGGGGCGATATCCGCATGATCGGTGAAAAACCGGGGGAGCGAAGCCGCAAGCGGCTGGGGGTTGCGCAAGCAGCTGCGGCTATCTGCCGTATCTTCCCAAGGTCTCCACCACGATGCGGTGGACCTCCAGCGGTCGGGCGATCATGTGCCAGCTTGCCTCGATGCCTGCCGTGCCGCTGGTGGCGAAGGAGATGGTGCCCAGATGAAAGATGCGTTCGCGCAGGGAGAAAACCGCCGTCGTGTGCTGCACGTTTTTGATCGGCGTTTCAAAGATATGCACGCGCACCACGCCCGCGATGCGGATGACGCGCTGATCGGTGAGCACGTAAAGCCTGCTGAGCCATTCGAGGAACTGCCAGAACAGGCGGATGCCGCAGACGCCGACGGCGGCGAGGTACAGATCGTTGCGGCTCACCCAGGGCAGGACGCCCCGCGATTGCAGGGCCAGCAGCAAGGCGGCGATGAGAATCGTTGTCGCCAGGAAGCCCAGCGAGGTGAGCAGGATGTACCACGGGCTGGGCTTGATGAGCAGGATGATGATCTCGCTGGGTTGCAGCAACTGGGCCGGCAGCAGCGCGGCGATGCGGGCGTCGATCCCGCCGGCGGCGCCGGGGGCTCCGGCCGCACCGGGGGCGCCGGGGGTCGGCGCGGGCGAGGCCAGGCGTGGCGAATGCGGACGAAATGGCTCGGTCGGTTTCATGACTTGGAAATGCCTCAAGCCTTCTCTTTGGCGATCGCGTGGGCGATCACTTCGCGCCGAAGCGTGACGATATCCGGCAGATTGCGATAGTGATCGTTGAAATCCAGGCCGTACCCCACGACAAACTCATCGGGAATATCGAAGGCCACGTAATCCACCGGGAACGCCATCGCCTGCGGCCTCTCCTTCCGCAGCAGCACGCAGGTGCGAATCGAGGCGGGATTCATCGCCGCCAGCGTCTGGCCGACGAGCTTGAGCGTGTTGCCCGAATCGAGAATGTCATCGACGATCAGCACATGCTGACCGGCAAGACTCGCGGGCAGATGCGAAAGATCATCCTTGATCCGGGCTCCGCGCGAGGTGGTGGCCGTGCCGGGATACGAACTGACCGAGAGCAGGCGAATCTTCAGCTTCACCGGCAGATGACGAATCAGATCCGCGGCGAAAATGAAGCTGCCCGTCAGCAGCGGCACGAGGGTGATGTCCGGCTCCCCCGGATACCCCGGTTTTCCCTGATCAGAAACACCCTTGAGCAGGTCGCCCATGATCTGCGCAGCCAGTTCCTGCACGCGCAGCGCGATCCTGTGGCGATCGATCAGAACATGGTCGATGTCGTCCTGCATCGCTCCAGTTTAGCGGAAGTGCGGACGGGCGGGATTGGGCGGAGGCAATCGCATCCACCGTCAGGGCCTGATGCTTCGCCCTCTCCCTGTGGCGGGATTTTGCGTGAACAATGAAACGTCCGTGGTTTCAGCCGCGAAGCGGCGACACATCATGGTTCACCCGCCATGCCGCCGCTTCGCGGCTGAATACAAGTGGTTTTCTTTGTTCACGCAAAATCCTGCCAAGAGAGAGGGGAGTAAGAGCCACATGCTTTCACCCTGGACGCCGGCCTTTTTCATCGGTTTTCCTCATTCATTGCCGCTACGATGTGGCATGATGAATGACCATGCCTTCACCGGAGATTGCGCGATGAAATGTTCCGTTCAACTGGCTGCATCGTTTCTGGCTTGCGTGCTGATCGTTGCTGGTTGCCAGTCGCCGTCGGATCAGCCCAGCTCGCCGGCGGTGACGACGGTCGATCCCGCCCAGGCGCCCAGGGGCGGCGAGACGATTCCCTCCTCCGCCCGGCCCGGTCTGCCGAATGTGGCCACACCCAACGAAGGGCCGGCTGCGTCCGCGGTGACGCCGCTGCCGCGCGTGGACAAGATGGAGCTTGAGTCCTTTCCATCGGCGGTGAACCTGGATGATGTGCCCGGCCCTGATGGCGTGAGCCTGAAGCTGCGGCTCTACAACCTCGACACGCCGCTGGCTTTCGCCCTGACGCAAGGCGATATGGAATTCGTGCTCTACGAAGGCTCGATCAGGGAAACGGAAATCGGCGGCGCGACGCCGTTTCACATCTGGCGATTCACCGCGAGGCAGATCGGCCAGTCCGGCCGCAAGACGATCGTCGGCTGGCAGTACGCCATGTCGCTCAACTGGGAAACCAACGTGCCCACCACCTCGACCGTGACCCTCGTGGCCCGCATCCCGCGCCCGGGCGCGGGACCGATCTACGCCAAGCCGGTGCATCTGGCGATGGGGCCGCGATGATGCTCATCGGCGCCGCGACTCAACGAGTCGCGGAGATGAACGGAAAGAAGGGGTGTCCGAACGCACCTTTTTCTTTCAGCCTCGATCAGCGCCCGGTTGTTTTCGCATCCCGCGATCCGCTGCGCGAGGGTCACTTCATTCTTGCCGTTCACGTCCGCGACTCGTTGAGTCGCGGCTCGCCGTCAGCGGATCAGCCGCATCTCGCCGAAGTCGGGGAACATCGGCGTGGACTGCGGGCTGGAGCCGATGAGGGAGGGGAAATAGACGAAGAAGGCCTTGCCCATCATCAGGCGTCGCGGCACGATGCCATAGGTGTGTTCCATGGTCGTGCCCTGGGCGAACGAACGGGAAAAAACCCAGGGGTCGGTGACGCCCCGGGTATCGACCGTTCCCCACGCCCGGCCATCGCTGCTGAAGGGGCTGTTGTCGCCGAGGCAGAAAAACTCGTCGGCGTTCAGACGCACCGGCTCGCCGAAGAGCGACGAGTTGTCTTCGTTCTTGATGATGGTTCCCTTGCCGGGGCGGAACTCGTCGCCGGCGTGGAGGTAGTAAAGATCGCGGTCCAGTTCGACGCGATGAAACGTCACCGGGCTGCCTGAAAAAGCCAGCCGAACCGCGGGCGCCTTGAGGCGGGACTGGCGGCCGGTGTCATCGCGATGCTCATGCTCGGCGGCGATGGCGGGCGTCTGGAACTTCACGAACGCGATGGGCCGCTTCATCAGATCGACGTACTGAATGTCATCAAACTGCTTCACCAGCACCCGCTTGCCATCGACCCAAAGCGACGCCTCCTGATCGACGTACCAGAACTCGATGAGTCGGGTCACCCCCGGTTCGAACGCGCCGATGCTCACCGATTCGATCGGCTGCTCCCGATCGCTGCGGCGCAGCGATGCGTTGCCGCCGGCGTCGATGTTGATCCAGAGCAGATGCGTGACGCCGGTCGGATCATCCAGACGCGCCGAGGTTTGCAGGTTCAACTCCAGGCCCGCCTGTTTCGCTTCCACGGCAACCGCCAGGCGGACATCCTCCACCACCACCAGTTCGTGCGCCCGCCGCTGATCGTTGAAGCCCTGCCCGTAGGGAAACAGCCCGGCCGTGGCGCCTTCGAAAACGCGGGGGAACGAAAATCGCATCGCCCCCTTGTCGGCGGCCTGGTATTCGAAGCCGCCACGCGGGTCCAACTCCCGGCTCCTCTGGTCGATCCGCTTCCACGCCGGGGCCTGGGCGTCACCCGTGGATTCGATCATCCACGGCGAACGCCAGCGATCGACGGCGGGAAAATCCAGCGGCACATACTGCGAGTGATGCACCGGCTGCCAGACGGTGCGCTGCACCTGCTCGGCGTGACGGTTCTCGCGCGGATCGGTCTTGCGGGCGATGCGCCATTTCGATTCATCGCCGGGGGCCGCGTTGTAATAGACGTTGCCTTCGAGAATCATCGTGTCCTGCCCGGGCAGGCCCACCAGTCGCTTGATGTAGTTGATCTGCGGCTTGTGCGGCGCCTTGAACACGACCACATCCCATCGCTGCGGCTCGTTGATGCTGTAGAGGTATTTGTGAACGAGGATGCGGTCGCCGGAGCTGATGTTGCTCTGGCGGGGCATGATCTGATCGTGCCTGCACATCGGACAGCGAAAGGTGAGATCGACCATGATCCTGCGGCCTTCGGAAGGCACGCCGCCGCCGCCGGAGGGGGCGGGTGTTTCGACCTTGAAGTGGTAGCCGCACTTGTCGCAGTTGACCCGCATGTGCTCGCCCAGCAGCGTCGGCGCCATCGAACCGGTGGGGATCACAAACGCCTCGACCACGTAGGCGCGAAAAACGAAGGCGAGAATGAAGGCGATCACGATCGACTCGAAAGTCTCCTTGATCGTGTCATCCTGCGGCTTCTCGGCGGGCGGCGGCGTGGTTTCATTGGGCATGGGCTTGTTTTCCAAGGGCGAAAGATTGTAGCGTGCCCGGCGGGTTGGGGTTGGCCACGGTTATCGACCGCCCAGGGTAAAAGCATATGACTGGGAGGGCGAGGCTCCCGCCGAGCCGATCCGCTTTCGAGGCCCGCCGCGGGCCGATGAAAGCGGAACTCGTGCGGAAGATGAGCAGTTCAGGGGGAGTGCAAGGCGCGATTTTCTTCACTCGGCCTTTGAGGCCTCGTGAAGAACGGCTCGGCGGGAGCCTCGCCCTCCCATATGCTTTTACCCTGATCGACCGCCCACGTTGTCGGAAGTTCCAAATGGCAAATCTCAAACTCCAAACAAGTTCCAAAACGAAAAATACAATCAAACAGAATCCGGATTCGGCTCGGTTTTGCCTGCTTCGGCTCGCTTTCGAGTTTGTTGGAGATTTGGATTCTGTGATTTGGAGCTTTTGCTTCCGGTGATGGGAAGGAGAATCAAACGGCCCTGATCGACCGCCGCGATCAAACCCTAGAATGACGCCATGACGTTACGCGACGAACGCCCAACCTCCCCGACCGCCGCATCGCTGGACCGCAGGACGCTGCTTGCTCTCGTCGAGGCCAGCCGCATCATCAATCACGATCTGAACCTGGACGAGGTGCTGCAACAGGTCGCCGAGCAGGCGGCGGTGGTGCTCGATGCCGAGGGCTCCAGCGTGCTGCTGTTGGACAGTTCGCGCGATGAACTGGTTTTCAAGATCGTGGTGGGGCCTGCGGACCGGCAACTGCTGGGCGTTCGCATCCAGGCGGACCAGGGCATCGCCGGGCAGGTGGCGCGGACCGGCAGGGCGGTGCGCGTGGATGATGTCAGGCAGAACAGCAACTTCTTCCCCGGCATCGACGCCAAGACCAACACGCAGACGCGGTCGCTGCTGGCCGCGCCGCTGATCGATCGTGATGTGATCATCGGCGTGGTCGAGGTGATCAACTCCCGGAATCGCGTGAACTTCAGCGAGAACGATCTCGATGTGCTTCGCTTCTTCGCCAACATCGCCGCCGCCGCGACGCGAAATGCCCAGGCTTACGACCGTGTGAACCGGGACAACCGCGGCCTGCGCGAGTCGATGCCCGCGCCGCTGATCGTCGGCCAGTCGCCGGCGATTCGGCGGGTGCATGAATTGTGCGGCAAGGTCGCCAGGAGCCGCGCCACGGTGCTGATCACCGGCGAAACGGGCACGGGCAAGGAGCTCGTGGCTCGCAGCGTACACGACCTTTCCGATCGGCGTGACAAGCCTTTCATCGCCCTCAACTGCGCCGCGCTGCCGGAGACGCTGCTGGAAAGCGAACTGTTCGGCCACGAGAAGGGCGCCTTCACCGGCGCCGTCGAACGCAAGATGGGACGCTTCGAACTGGCCGACGGCGGCACGCTTTTTCTCGATGAACTGGGCGAGATGAATCCATCAACCCAGGTGAAGCTGCTGCGCGTGCTTCAGGAGCAGCAGTTCGTCCGCGTCGGCGGCACGCAGACGCAGACCTGCGATGTGCGCATCATCGCCGCCACCAACCGCGACCTTTCCAGGGAGATGGATGAAGGCCGGTTCCGCAACGATCTTTACTACCGGCTCAACGTCTTCCCCATCGTGCTGCCGCCGCTGCGCGAGCGCGTGGAGGATCTGCCGCTGCTGATCGACCACTTCATTCGGCAGGTCGTGCCCAGCCTCGGCGTGCAGCCGCCGAGGATCACCGAGGCCGCGATGAGCTGCCTGATGCAGTATGCCTGGCCCGGCAACATCCGCGAGCTTCGCAACGTCATCGAGCGCAGCACGCTGCTGGCGGGCGAGTCGATCACCGTGGAGGACCTGCCGCGCGAGGTCGCTTCGCCCGGCGGACAACCGGTGAAGGAAACGATCGCCGGCGGCGATGCGGAAGGGGGGTCGAAACTCGAAGGCCACGAACGCGCCCTGCTGCTCCAGGCGCTCAACGCCTCCAACTGGAACCAGTCCGAAGCCGCAAGGCAACTGGGCATTTCACGCGATCACATGCGGTACCGGGTGAAGAAGTATGGATTCAGGAAACCGGGGAAGGAGTAGTGTTTGCTCAAGCCCCGCCCGGAAGGGCGCGGGCCAAGGGTTGCACGAAAGAAAGTCTGGGGCCCAATGGTCTTTGATCACACTACAAAGACTTGCTGCGCGGTCGAGAACTTAGGAAATACGTGAGGCTGTTGGCCCACACCCTTCCGGGTGGGGCTTAGGCCAGTCGCATTCATCTGCGATTGAGCGTCTTCGCAAAAAAAGCAACCACCGCCATCTGCAACTGATGCCGCCACGCCGGATGGGCGAAGGGATGATCCGCCCCTTCGATCATTTTCACTTCACATTCCACCTCCGCCTTCTTCATCGCATCGACAAACTGCTGCGACACCGCGGGCGGCACGGCGGTGTCCTCCGTGCCTTGCACGACCAGCGTGGGTCGCGGGTGCTTCACCACATCCGCCACCGAGTTAAGCGTGATGACATCCTCGAAGAACTTCGGGTGCAGGCAGTGCGGGCCGAAGATGATCGAGCAGGCATCGCTCCGGCCTTCGCGCCGGGCGTGACGGCAGATGTTCTGCTCGGTGGTCGGGGCGAGCAGGGCGAGCGACTTGAAGCTGTCCACACGGGCTGAGGCGCAGCCGGCGAGCATGCCGCCGAGGCTGAAACCGAGCAGGCCCAGGCGGGCGCGATCGACGAATGGCTGCCGCTGGGCCCACTCGGTGACGCGCAGCACATCGGCAAGCTGTTGCGTGACGAGCATCCGATCGAACGAGCCATCGGACTCGCCGGAGTTGATGAAGTCGAACGTGATCGCCGCGATGCCCGCCTGCGCCAGCGCCCGTCCGAGCTTCACGAACATGAAGCCGTTCTCGATGCGCTGGCCGGTGAACCCGTGCAGGAAAATGACGGTGGGATGCCGCGTGGTTTTCGCGGGCTGATAGGACATGCCGCGAATCATTTCGCCCTGGTGATCGATCTCGAATGCCTGCTGTTTCATGGGGGAATTAGAGCAGAAAAAGGGGAAGGGGAAAGGGGGCGAGAGGCATTGAGGCACGAAGGCACGTAGGCACGGAGGGGGGAGAATGGCCAATGGCCATTGCAAAATGAAAATTGCAAAATGGCGGAGCAGGCAATCTCAGATTTCAAATTTCAGATTTCAGATTTCCAATCTCTGTTTCCTGTCTTCCGTCTCCTGTCTCCCAATCCATCACGCAAACAAGTCCACGCCCAGCGCCGGTCCCAGCACGAGCATCGCCAGCAGGGTGATGAGCACGATGCCGATGATGTTGAGCCAGAACCCCGCCTTGCACATCTGCGGGATGGTGACGTGGCCCGAGGCGAAGACGATGGCGTTGGGCGGCGTGGCGACGGGGAGCATGAAGGCGCAGGAGGCGGCGATGGCGGTGGGGAACGCAAGCAGATAAGGATGCACGCCCAGTCCCGGCGCCAGGGCGGCCATCACCGGGAGCAGCGCCGCGGTCGTCGCGGTGTTGGAGGTCAGCTCGGTGAGGAAGATGACCATCGTGGTGATGACGATCACGACGACCAGCGGCGAAGCGCCCTGGAAGATCGCCGTCTGGCTGCCGATGAACTGCGCCACGCCGTTGGCCTGCACTGCGGCGGCGAGGCTCAGGCCGCCGCCGAAGAGGATGAGGATCCCCCAGGGCAATTTCACCGCCGTGGCCCAGTTCATGGTGAACTGTCGCTGCGACCGGTTCACCGGGGTGACGAACAGCACGAGGCCGGCCAGCATCGCAATGCCCGCATCGCTGAGGCCTTTGAGCGGCAAGGTGCGATGGTCGCCTTCGCCCCAGCCGATCCGGCTCAGCCACGGGCGCGTGATCCAGAGCAGGGCGGTGAGCGTGAAGACGATGAAGGTGATCTTTTCGCCGCGATTGAGCTTGCCCAGCTTGCGGTACTCGCGCTCGATCAGTTCATGGCCGCCTTCGATGCGCTGCATTTTCACCGGGAAAAGCAGGCGCGTGAGGATGAGCCAGACCAGCGGCAGAAAGATGATCGTCAGCGGGATGCCGATCTTGAGCCACTGGTGGAAGCTGATGTCGATGCGGTATTTCTCATCGATTTTTTCCTTGAGGAAGCCGACGAGGATCACATTGGGCGGAGTGCCGATGATGGTGGCGATGCCTCCGATGGAGGCGCTGTAGGCGATGGCCAGGAGCAGGGCGACGGAAAGATTTCGGAGATCGCGTTCGCTTGCCGCACTTTTTTCGGGGTCGTTTTCGGTTGTCGTGGTTCGCGTCTGATGTTCGATCAGGGCGATGACGCTCATGGCGATGGGCATCATCATGGCGGCGGTGGCGGTGTTGGAGACGAAGGCGGAGAGCAGGCCGGTGGCGATCATGAAGCCGGCGATCATGTTCGCCGGCTTCGTGCCGACCATGCGCAGCGTGGTCAGGGCGATGCGTTTGTCCAGCCCCCAGCGCTGCATGGAAAGCGCCAGCAGGAAGCCGCCCATGAAGAGGAAGATCGTGTCATCCGCATAAGGCGCGGCGGCGGCCTTCATGGAGGCGATGCCCAGCAAACCGAACGTCGCCAGCGGCAACAGCGCGGTCACTTCGATATCCACCGCCTCGGTCAGCCACCACGTCGCCATCCAGATCATCATCGCCAGCGTGGCCCGGCCGGCGGCGGAGAAGGGGACCATCTTCCCTTCAACGCCCGCGTACTCCTGCGGCAGAAAAAAGTAGGCCAGCAGCGCCAGCACAGGACCGGCGATCAGGCCGCCCCAGCGAATCATGGCGCCGGTGCTCATCGTGGTGGTCGTGGACATGGCGACATCGTAATTGAAATGGGGTGATTCAACGGAGGTGTTTGATGTGTGGGATGATCTTTCGCACTGACGGCGCTACGCCGCAAGCGGCGGGAAAATGATCGCCTTCACTGATGAATGATGCGTTCGCCTTGTTGACCGAACCGCCTCACTCCGTTACCGTTCGTCTTTAAGTCAGGATGGCCCTCTATGACTGGCGAGAAAAAGGATAAGTGCGGCGTCTTCGGTGTCTGGGGAGCGCCCGACGCCGCCCATCTCACCTATGTCGGGATGTTTGCCCAGCAGCATCGCGGCCAGGAATCCGCAGGCATCGCCGTCACCGATGGCGTGATGCTCAACGCCCACACCGGCATGGGCCTCGTGCCCGAAGTCTTCACCCCCGCCGTCCTCTCCAAACTCAAAGGCACCGCCGCCATCGGGCACAACCGCTACTCCACCACCGGCTCCAGCCGGGCCTGCAACGCCCAGCCCCTGCTCGAAGAATACATCGGCGGACAGGTCGCCCTGGCGCACAACGGCAACCTCATCAACGCCACCCTCCTCCGCCGCGACTACGAAGAACGCGGCCACATCTTCCACACCACCACCGACACCGAAGTCATCGTTCACCTGCTCGCCTCCCATCACCTTTCCAAGTCTGATCCGATCGCCGAGGCGATGACCCATCTGCAAGGCGCCTACAGCCTCGTCTTCCTTTTCAACGATCGCATCGAAGCCCTGCGCGATCCCTGGGGCTGGCGTCCGCTGGTGCTGGGCAAGACCAGGGATGGCCACGACTGCGTGGCCAGCGAGACGGTGGCGCTCGATGCGATCGGCGCGACGACGGTTCGTGAAGTGGAGCCGGGCGAGATTGTCACGCTCAGCGATGCAGGCGTGAAGTCCCGCCGCTTCGCCGATGTGCAGCAGCCTGCGCATTGCATCTTCGAGCACATCTATTTTGCCAATCCCAGTTCTCGCCTCTTCGGCGACACGGTGCAGATCGTCCGCGAAAGGCTCGGCGAAAAGCTCGCCCTCGAATCGCATGTCGATGCCGATTACGTCATCCCCATGCCCGATTCGGGCCGCTCGGCGGCGCTGGGCTACGCCCGCGCCAGCAGGATTCCCTTCCGCGAAGGCATCGTGCCCAACCGCTACGTCGGCCGCACCTTCATTCAACCCACCGAACAACTGCGGAAGGACGCGGTGCAGCTCAAGCTCAACGTCGTCGAGGAAGTGGTGCGCGGCAAGCGGATCATCGTCGTCGATGATTCCATCGTGCGCGGCACCACCACCCGCGGCAAGATGGAACAGCTCCGCCGGGCCGGCGCCTGCGAGATTCACCTGCGCATCAGTTGCCCGCCCATCCGCCACGCCTGCTACTTCGGCATCGACTTCCCCGACCCCAAGGACCTGATCGCCACCAACCGCACCGTCGAGCAGATCCGCGAATTCCTCAACGTGGACAGTCTGCACTACCTCTCCATCGACGGCATGCTGCAAAGCGTCAGCCGGCCGAAGAACCAGTACTGCACCGCCTGCTTCAGCGGCGAATACCGCATCGAAGTAGGCAGGCCGGTCACCAAGCTGAGCCTGGAACGGCATCAGATGAAGATGTTCACATAAAAGCGGAGAGCAGTCAGCGATCAGCTTTCAGCTTGAGATGCAAGAGAACCACTCAAAGCCCACCCACTCCCGTGGGTGGGTTTTTTCTTCATATCAATTCACATTCAACCGATCCGCCAGCGGCGGCGGCTCAAACTTCTTCGCCGTGCGCAGCGTCTGCCGGGTGGCGCACAGCCATTTCTCCAGCCACATCGCCCGCGCCTCCGCATCGCTCTGGGCCAGCATCGCGTAGCGGTCATCAAAATCATCGCACGCCGTCATCGTCGTCAGATCGATCAGGGCGTTGGTCGGTATCTCCCGGCTGAGCCAGTTCTGCACCGCGGCAATGCTGGAAAGCTCCTTGAGAATCGGATCATTGAGCAGTTCCTCCAGCCGCACGCGATGCTCCGCCAGATCGATCTCCATCGGCGACTCGCGCTCGATCGGTTCGAGCAGCGCCTTGCGGTACGGATGGCTGCGAACCTCCTCGTGAATCCTCGCCCGGCAGGCGCCCTGAAGCAGCAGATTGATCCGGCCATCATCAAGCCTCTGATGCCTGACGATGTACCCGACGCACACATGCTCCCGCAGCGGCGGGTTGCCCTCGTAATCCGCCTTCCACCGGTCGCCTTCGAACGAAGCCATCGCAATCAGCCCGCGACTGTCCAGGGCGTCGTTGGTCATTCTGCGATAGCGAGGCTCGAAGATGTGCAGCGGAATCGTCGCGTGCGGCAGCAAAACGCAGTTGGGCAAGGGAAACAGCGGCACCGGCCGGCGGAAATCAATGGTCAACGTCTCGGACATGAAGGAATCATAGGCGCGAGATGGAAAAGCAGCGAGCGAGCGATCCGGGCCGTGCCGGCCCGATGACAAAACGAAAATCGGCAAGCTCACCTGATCGCCAGAAAAGTGATGCTGAAATGAATGATGCCAGAAACAGAGACGAGGAAAGCGATCAAACTCCACATCATTGCACGTTGCACTCGGGGTCGCCTGGCCCAGAAGAACTCAGCCACTGCGAACAATAACAAAAGAGGATGACCTGCAATGACCAGTGGGAGCAGCAGAAATCCTATGGTGAACTCAAGGCTTTGAGGTATCTCATAGTCTGCGGGCTTCAGCGCAATAATGCCTTGAATCGAAATCTGAATGGCCAGCAGAATGGCCGCCGCCATAAAAGTCCATCGCACGGATCGATCAATGAAGGCTTGATCTTCGCGCCACTTGAGACTGGAAATTCGAAGCTCAATGGGTATGAAACTCGCGCCACATTCGGGACATTTCGCCTGCGTTGATCCGGTCAGGTCGTAGTCGCAAGCGGGACAGCGCAGGCCGGTGAGCTCTTCCGCGTCAAGTGTCTGCGGGTTGCCGTGTTGTTGGGGCATGATTATTTCTGCGGATTTCATCGGGGCGATACGTCCCGGCTCGCTGTGTTCGTTGCATCAATGAATCGGAATCATCAACCACATCAATATCAGTCCGACACCACTGATGATGCATCCGATGAACGCGATCAGTGCGGATCGTGGCGCCTGGGCGTCGGCGGCATTGATGGTGACCACAAACGAAAGCAAGCCGATCAACGGATGGACGAAGCAAGGCAACGACTGACAGAGATCAACAAGATGATCCGCGAGTTTGCTGATGAACGAAGGGCCGCCGGTCAGCTTGGTGAAGATCGAACCATGAAATTGTGCGAACGCGATCAATTGCAGCGCCACGGTGGTTGATGTTATGACGAGCAGCCGCTTCGCCGTCCTGCGGAATCGCAGATTATCCCACGTCTGCTCCGCCCTCAGTTCCTGCGGGTGAAATGCGGTCCCGCATTCGGGACATTGAGTGTGCGACAACGCGGTCAGTTCGTAATCACACTTCGGGCAGCGCAGGCCGGTGAGGTCGTCCGCCTTCGTTGGCTGCGGGTTGTGCGGTTGTAGCGGGGTCATTTTGTTTGTGGGGTTCATCGGGGCGATACGCCCCGGCTCGCTGCCTTGCAACACGAAACTCGGAACTCGGAACTCGGAACTTTTCAGATGCCTTCACCCAGCCACAGATCATCCGCATCGCGCTTGGCCATCATGCGCTGGGCGCGTTTGTCGGGGTTGATGGTCAGTTCGGGTTGCTTCATGGTGACGAGGTGGCCCGGCGGAACGGACTGGGTGAGGAAGACGGAGCCGCCGATGGTCGAGCCCTGGCCGATGACGACATCGCCGCCGAGGATGATCGCGCCGCCGTAGATGGTGACATCGTCTTCGACGGTGGGGTGTCGCTTGAGGCCCTTGTAGGCCTGGCCGCCGCGCGTGGATTTGGCGCCGAGGGTGACGCCCTGGTAGATCTTGACGCGGTGGCCGATGTCGCAGGTTTCGCCGATGACGACGCCGGTGCCGTGGTCGATGAAGAACGATTCGCCGATGGTGGCGCCGGGGTGGATGTCGATGCCGGTTTCGTTGTGGGCGTACTCGCTGATGATGCGGGGCAGCAGCGGAATCTTCAGCAGGTAAAACTCGTGGGCGATGCGGTGGATGAAGATCGCATCGATGCCTGGGTAGCAGAAGATGGTTTCATCGGTCGAGGCGGCCGCGGGATCGCCGTCGAAGGCGGCCTGCACATCGAGGGCGAGCATGCGGCGAAGGTGCGGAATGCGATCGAGGAAGGTGAGGGTGACGCGATCAGCCTGGGCGTCGCAGGAGTCGCATGCCTCGCCGCTGGCCTTGCCGTTTTGCCGGGCTTCGTCGTAGCGGAGGGCCTGGCGAATCTGTTCGTAAAGCAGATCGCGGATGCGGTTGAGCAGTTCGCCGGCGTGGTAGTGAATGTGTTTGGAGGTCAGCCGCTGCGAATCGAAGAAGCCGGGGAACATGAGCTGCCGGAGCAGTTCAATGACCTCGATGGTGCGCGACCGGCTGGGAAGAAAGCTCGAATCCAGATGCTGCGTTCGCGTGTCGGCGTGATAGCTTTCGACGATGCGATGGACCAGTTCATCAAGGGAAGGATTGGAATCGTTGGAAGGCATGGGGCAATGGTAACGGGGGCATCTCGGCACGGCGACTTCAAGTCGCCGTGCCGGGACACCCCCGCATAAAAAAGCGGCCCGCCTTGCGGCGGGCCGAGTCAAGCGATTCCGTTTTCGTCCACATGGGCCGTTTGAAGGTTTTGCTCGAACCCCAATTTCAGGTGGGTGCGTTGCCGAGTCGTCCCGGCCTTCCGCTCATGGCGGCTTGACCATCGCGCCCGGACGAAGCTCCCCTGGGGTTCTCAGGTTCGAGCAAAATATCCTCCGATACTCGAACCCCGCAGGCGAAAACATTCTTCACTTGTCTGAATGAATGATAGCACGCGAAGGCGGAGAGGCCAATGATTGTTTGGCTGTGGAGCGGAGGTCCGTCAGGGCCGGCGCATATGGGAGGGCGAAGCTCCCGCTGAGCCGTTCTTCACGAGGCCTCAAAGGCCCAGTGAAGAAACTTGCGCCTTGCACTGCCGATATCCGGTGGTCCTCCGCGCGAGTTCTGTTTCCTCAGCCTGCGGACAGGCTTCGTCAACAGACGGCTCGGCGGGAGCCTCGCCCTCCCCAAGCCTCGCCCTCCCCGAGCCTCGCCCTCCCGAAGTCATATGCGTTTGCCCTGGGAGGCCCGCCGTCGCTCCGCGCGGGCCGCCGCAAAGCCTTTGCCCCGCCGCTAAACGGGGAACTCATTTCAACCATGTCTTGAGATGCTCGACGGCGATCTTTGCATCGCCCACGCGGTCTTCGCCTGCCTCACGTTCGATCATCATGTCGCCCGTGAAGTTTCCTTCTTCGAGCACCTTGATGAACTGGTCCCATTTCACCTGTCCTTGTCCGACGGGCACCTCCGCGCCCCACGTGCCGGGCACGGCGGTCTTGATCGCATCCTTGATGTGAAGCTGCCGCACGCGCGGGAGCAGGCTCTTGAGCGACTCGATCGGGTCGCCCATGTCATAGAGAATCATGTTGGCGGGATCGAAGTTCACGGCGGTGTTGGTTGCGCCGCGCGCATCGAGTTCCTTGAGGAAGGTCCAAAGGTCGGCGGCGGTTTCCTGGCCGGTCTCGAAGAGCAGCGCCTGATTCTGTTCCTCGAAAATCTTGGCGATGGTCACGATGCGGTCGAGGAGTTTTTGATAGATCGGGTCGCTGACTTCGTGAGGCAGAAAACCCGCGTGCATGGAGACGAGCTTGATGCCGAATTTCTTCGCGTATTGTGAACTGTTTTTGGCGATGTTCAGATTCTCGGCCCAGTGCTGATCGACGGCAACGCCGCCGGTTTCCTTGATGGTCTGCGGCGTGGAGTAGTCCTCGCCGACGGTGCCGAACATGCCGCTGGTGATGGCGATCCCTTTGGCGGCCAGCGCTTCGGGCACGCCGTCGAGTGCCCCGGGATCATCGCGGTGCGGCACGAGGGCGAGCTGCACCTTTTTGACGCCGATCTGGGCGCAGACCTCGGCGAGTTCTGTCGCGTTGCGGGCACGCATGGACCAGGAGCAGACGCCGAGTTGGGAAACAGCTTGTCGGATCATGATTACTTTCGAGTGGTGCGCTTTTTTGATTGTCCGTTGGTTCCGAAACTTAATCGCGTGACAAGCAGGAGATCGATGACATCCACATCCTCGCCTTGGGTGTTGACAAACAAAGTGCGACCGCCCTGCGTCAGCCATGCCATCTCAGGATGTCTGACGCTGACATGAGTGCTGTCCGCCAGATGAACCGTGAAAGGTTGAAACGGTTTTCGGTTCAGCGCGAGTTTCATTTGCTCTGTGGTCATGCCTTGATTATACCCCCGCCGGATCACCGTTCCACTTCACGAACGCCTCGATGCCTTCGTATTCCGCCAGTCCAAGCTGATCATATATTCTTGCCGTCTCCGTGTTGCGCTGCTCGGCACGCTGCCAGAATTCGCGCATGTCCGAACCGGGGAACAGCGCCCGATCCTTCTGCGATTCATGCTTGAAAATCGCATTCCTCTTGCGCAGCAGTTCCTGCGGCGACAGCGGCACCGCCATCTCGATCTCCTCCGGCGGCCACTCCTGCCAGGCGCCGCGATAGAGCCACGTCTCGCACTGCTTGGCCCAGTCGCGCGACTTCACCTTGTCCATCGCCTGGAAAATCGCCGCCAGGCAGACGCGGTGCGTGCCATGCGGATCGGAAAGATCGCCCGCACAGTAAATCTGGTGCGGCTTCACCTTCTCCACCAGGTCCACGATGATCCTGATGTCCTCCGGCCCGATCGGTTTCTTGCGCACCCGTCCCGTCTCGTAAAACGGCATGTCCAGAAAGTGCAGATTCTTCTCCGGCACCTTGCAGTACCGCCCGGCGGCGCGGGTCTCCGCGCGGCGGATCAGCCCCTTGATCTGCTGAATCTCCCGGCTATCGACCTGCCCCGGTTTCTTGTTCTTCAGAAACTCCTCGATGTGCTCTTCGAGTTTCGCGGTGAGCTTTTCATCGATGCCGAACACGCGGTTGAACTCCGTCACCATTTCCGCAACCTGAATCGCATCATCATCGAACACCGCAATGTTGCCTGATGTCTGGTAGGCGACATGCACCTCGTGGCCCTGATCGACCAGGCGAAGCAGCGTGCCGCCCATGGAGATCACATCATCATCCGGGTGCGGCGAGAAGATGATGACCCGCTTGGGGAAGACATCATCGGTCGCGCGGCGGCGATCGGTCGGATGCTTGCTGCTCGAGGGCTTGCCGCCGGGCCAGCCGGTGATGGTGTTGGAGAGGGCGCGGAAGACGCTGATGTTGATGTCGTAAGCCTGCCCATGCTTGGCGAGCAGGTCCTGAAGTCCGCCTTCGTTGTAGTCTTCGTCGGTGAGTTTGAGGATCGGCTTCTTGTGATGCCGCGCCAGCCAGATGACGGCCTTGCGAATGATCGCCTCGGTCCACTCGATGGGACCGAGAAGCCAGGGCGAGCGGAAGCGGGTCAGGTGCGCAGCCGCGGCACGATCGAGCATGACGCGGGCGTTGGGATGATCCTGAAGGAAGCTGGCGGAGATGGTCGCGGTGACCGGGCCTTCGACGGCCTGCGAAACGATCGGGGCCTTGCCTTCGCCAAAGGCCATGAGGATGAGCTTGCGGGCTTCGAGAATGGTGCCCACGCCCATCGTGATCGCCCGGCGGGGCACATTCTCTTCACCGAAAAAATCGCTGGCGGCATCGAGACGGGTCACGCGATCGAGCGTGATCATGCGCGTGCGGCTGTCGCGCGAGGAGCCGGGTTCATTGAAGCCGACGTGACCGGTGCGACCGATGCCCAGAAGCTGAATGTCGATGCCGCCGGCCTTCCTGATCGCCTTCTCATAGTTCCGGCAATGGGCAAACACATCATCGGCAGGCAGCGTGCCATCGGGAATGTTGATGTTCTTTTTCGGAATGTCGATGTGATCGAACAGATGCTCGTTCATGAAGCGAACGTAGCTTTGCAGTTCATGCGGCTGCATGGGGAAGTATTCATCGAGGTTGAACGTGATCACGTTCTTGAAGGAAAGTTTCTCTTCTTTGTGCAGCCGGATGAGCTCGTTGTAAACCGAGACCGGCGTGGAGCCGGTGGCCAGGCCGAGCACGACCGTCTTCTTTTTTCTGGCGCGCTCCTTGATCAGCGCGGCAATCTCGGCGGCGACGGCCTTGCTGACATCGCTGGACTTCTCCAGAACGGTCGTGGGAATCCGCTCGCGCTGACACTGGCACGCATCGGCGTTGTCGATCTTCACCTGGGACTGGGGCATGGAAGTTTCATCCTCGATTGATGGCCTGCCGGGGGGAGCCAAGCAAGTTAACCGTTTCGATAAATAAGTCAACGACGCGGTGTTGCCGTCAGCGCAGGACCGTTTAATTCTCCGTCCCAGCACCGGAAGCAAAAGCTCCAAATCGCAAACTTCAAATATCAAACAAACCCGAAAGCGAACCGAACCGGGCAAAACCGATTCGAATCCGGATTCTGCCTGATTGCGTTTTTTTGTTCTTTGGAGCTTGTTTGGAGTCTGGAATTTGTCATATGGAACTTCCGACAGAGCGGGTGCCGGGAATTAAACGGTCCTGGCCGTCCGCACGTTGGCGTCGATATGGTCCTCATTCAGCGTGCCGATGACAAGCGTGGTGACGCCCGGATTTTTCAGCACATGTTCGATCGCCTTCGCCGCCGGCAGATGGCCCGAAGCCAGCCCCTTTTTCACGAAGATGCCCGTTCCCCGGCGGGCCGCCTCGGCGATGACCGGTTCATGCGACAGGTCAACCGCGTTGTAGGTCACCATCAGCGCATCGGCCCACGTCATCGCCTGCATCGCGCCATCGACCGTCTTGCCGGAGAGGCCGATGCGACCGATGAGTCCCTGATCGCGCAGCGATTGCAGCGTGGCGACGCAATCGGTTCCGTTCATGATCGCTTCATCGTTGCCATCGGAATGAATGAAAGCAAAGTCGAGATGATCCGTTCGCAGTCGGCGCAGGCTTTGGTGAATGCTTTGCCGAATTGCGGGGCCTGTGAAATCAAACGATGACCGGCCATCATGAAAAAACTGCTCGCCGACTTTGGTGGAGATGTAATACTCATCGCGCCGATGAGCGACGGCCCTGCCGATGCGCTCCTCGCTGATGCCGTAGGCGGGTGCGGTGTCGATCACGTTGATGCCCAGATCGAGCACGCGGCTGAGCAGTCGTGTCGCCGCTGTTTCATCAGGCAGATCGTAAGCCCGGGCATGGCGCGTGTTGACATTGCGGCCGATCTTGAACGCACCGAAGGCGATGGGCGACAGCGACAGGTTGGCAAAGGTGCGATGATGCATATTTAGCCGTTCGCCTTGGCGAACGGTTAACGGCTGTTTCATGGCGGCGGCACGAGAACATGTTACCGCCCTTGGCGGATGACGCCCGGTTCTTCAACGCCCGTGCAATAGATTGAGGCTGTCGCGGGTTGATCTTTCACCCGCCCTGTTTTTTCTCATCGCTTTTACGAAAGGTCGTTCCATGATCAGCAGGCAAGGTCTTGCGACAGTGAAGTGTCTTCTTCCCATCACCGCGCTGCTGCTGGCGATTCCTTCGCTCATCATGGCACAGGGACCCGCCGAAGCGGAATCGGCGAAGCAGTGGCCTTCATGGCGCGGCCCGACGCACGATGGCGTTTCGACGCAGGCCAGGCCGCCGGTGACATGGAGCGACACGAAGAACGTCACATGGAAAACAGCGATCCCCGGCCGGGGCAGCGCATCGCCGATCGTCTGGGGCGATCGCGTTTTCATCACCACCGCGGTGCGCACCGACCGGCGCGGGCAGCCTGCCGCGCCGCCCAAACAAGGCGGTCCGCGCGGCGGCGGGCGAGGGCGCGGCGAATCGCCTTCGGAGATTCACGAGTTTCTCCTGATCTGCCTCGATCGCAAAACCGGCAAAATCCTCTGGCAGAAAAAAGCCGTCGAGACCGTGCCACATGAAGGCATTCACTCCACCAACACCTACGCCTCCGGCTCGCCGGTGACCGATGGCAAACATGTTTACGCATGGTTCGGCTCCCACGGCCTGCACTGCTATGACATGGAAGGCAATCCGAAGTGGCAACGCGACCTAGGCGACATGCGAACCCGCAACGCCTTCGGCGAAGGCGGCTCGCCCGCGCTCCACGGCAACACCATCGTCGTGCCGTTTGATCACGAAGGCGATTCGTTCGTCGCCGCGATGAACGCCGCCACCGGCGAGCCGCTTTGGAAAACCGAACGCGATGAGCCGACCACCTGGGGCACGCCTTTCATCACCACGCACCAGGGCGTGACGCAGGTCATCCTCAACGGCGCCCGCCGCGTGCGCAGCTACGACCTGGCCACCGGCGAGCTGCTCTGGTCCTGCGGCGGGCAGGCGACCAACCCCATCGCCACGCCGGTCGTCATGGATGGCGTCGTTTACTGCATGACCGGCTACCAGGGCTACGCGGTCTATGCGATCCCCCTCTCGGTGCGCGGCGACATCACCGGCTCGGACAAGATCGTCTGGTCCAAGACCGATGCCGGCCCGTACATCGCCTCGCCCGTGCTCTACAAGGGCCTGCTTTACTACACGAAGTCGCGCGACGCCCTGCTCCTGGTCGCCGACGCCAAAACCGGCAAACCGGTGATCGAACCGACGCGGCTGGAAGGGCTCAACGTGCTTTACTCATCCCCCGTCGCCGCCGATGGCCGGGTGTATTACACCAGCCGCGACGGCGCCACGCTGGTGCTCGAACACGGCGACGCGGTGAAGGTGCTGGCCAAAAACGAACTGGGCGAAGGCGTCGATGCCTCCCCCGCACTGGTGGGCAGGCAGATGTTCCTGCGCGGGGAGAAGCATCTGTTCTGCATCGAGGAGAAGTGAATCGCAACGCAGACAGGTTCACCGTCGGGTGGCTGGGGCTGAGTCCGCGAAGCCCCAGCCACCCGGCGCATTTGGTGCAAGCGCCACCCGGCCGCGAAGCCGCAAGCGGCAGATCGTCTGGGCCTGACATGTCGCTCATGTGCCGGTGTAAACTGATCGCATGATCCCACACTCCACCCCCGCAAACCGTCCGGCGAATCTCGGTTCGTGCACCTTTGACTCCCCGCTCGAAGAGGCGTTCGGCCCCGATGATGACAGCCTTCGTTTTATCGATGATTCGCTCCTGGTTCGTGACGACATCGAATGCCGCGAAGGGGAGCCTGCAACCGAAGGCCGGTTCTTCGAGAAGGCCGGTCCGCGTTCGAGGATTTTCTTCGAGCCTTCCAGGACCCGCGCGGCGATCGTGACCTGCGGCGGCCTTTGCCCCGGACTCAATGCGGTCATTCGTTCCATCGTGCTCGAACTCCATTTCGGCTACGGCATCATCCAGACGCTGGGCATCCGCTACGGGTACATGGGGCTTGACCGCCGGCACGGTCCCAGCCCCATCGTGCTGACGCCCGATGTCGTCGCCGACATCCACCACGCCGGCGGCTCCATGCTGGCCTCGTCGCGCGGCCAGCAGAGCGTGGAGGCGATGGTGGACACGCTTGTCGCCTGGGATGTGGACCTCCTGTTCTGCATCGGCGGCGATGGCACGCTGCGCGGCGCCCATGCGATCGCCCAGGAAGTGCAGCGGCGCGGTCTGCGCAAGACGGTCGTCGGCGTGCCCAAGACCATCGACAATGATGTGCTCTACTGCGATCGGACCTTCGGCTTTTTCACCGCCGTGGAACGTGCCGCCGATGCCATCCGCTGCGCCCACGTCGAGGCCAAGGGTGCGTATCGGGGCGTCGGGCTGGTGAAGCTGATGGGTCGCGATTCGGGCTACATCGCGGCGGTTGCTTCGCTCGCGTCACAGGAGGCGAACTTCGTGCTCGTGCCGGAGATTGATTTCGCGCTGGAAGGCGGGCGCGGGCTGCTGGCGGCATTGGAGCGCCGGCTTGAGATCAAGCCTCATGCGGTGATCGCCGTGGCCGAAGGGGCGGGGCAGAATCTGTTCGCCTCACAGGTCGAAGGGACCGATGCCTCGGGCAATCGCAGGTACCACGACATCGGCACGCACCTGCGCGACGCCATCAAGGATCATTTCAAATCGATCGACAAGCCGGTCGAAGTCAAATACATCGACCCCAGCTACCTGATCCGCGGCGCTCCGCCCAACGTCGATGACCGCCTGCTCTGCGGTCAGCTTGCCCGCCACGCGGCCCATGCGGCGATGAGCGGCAGGACCGACCTGGTCATCTGCTATCGCAACGCCAGGTTTGTGCATGTGCCGATCCCGATGGCGGTGGCGAGCAAACAGCGAATCAACCCGCTAGGGCCGCTGTGGACCGCCGTGCTCTCGGCGACGGGGCAGCCGTCGCGGTTTGGATGAACGGCTGAGTTCGGGATAAGAGCCGCGACTCAACGAGTCGCGGACGTGAACAACCTTAAGAGGTGCCCCAGCGCACCTTTTTCTTTCAGCCTCGATCAGTGCCAGGTCGTTTTCGCGTCCCGTGATCCGCTGCGCGATGGCCGCTCCATTCTTGTCGCTCACGTCCGCGACGTGTTACGTCGCGGCTCGCTCTTATTCCCGAACTCAGGCGTGAACGGCTCGCGGGTGTTCCGTTCGTTCGCCAAGGCGAACGGCTAAGTCGCGCGGATCGCGTCCGCCACCGCCTGTTGTTTCTCCGCGGAAATGCCCGGCCACATGGGCAGGCTCATCACCTCATCGCAGGCCTGGTCGCAGTGCGGATACGCGCCGCTGCCGTGCGTTTTGGCGTACACGGGCAGGCGGTTGATGGGGATCGGGTAATAGACCATCGCGCCGATGCCTGCGGCGTTGAGTCTGGCCACCATCGCATCGCGGGCCGCGGACCCACCCTCGGAGAGGGTGGGCTTTACGCGGACGGTGTACTGATGAAACACATGCTCCACATCGGGCGAGCGCACCGGCGTGACGATGCCCGGCGCATCGCGCAGCAGCGCATCGTACCGGTCGGCCGCGGCGCGGCGCCACCCGTTCCACTGATCGATGTAAGGCAGCTTCACCCGCAGAATCGCGGCCTGAAGCGCATCGAGGCGCGAGTTGTAGCCATCGAGCTCGTTGTGGTATCGCTTCTTCGATCCATGCACGCGCAGCATCCGCGCCAGGTCGGCAAGTTGATCATCATCCGTCGTGATGAGGCCGCCGTCGCCGTATGCGCCGAGATTCTTCGTGGGAAAGAAGGACCATGCCGCGATGTCGCCGAGCGTGCCGACCTTGGCGCCTTTGTATTTGCCGCCGAAGGCCTGGGCGACATCTTCGAGCACCTTGAGGTTATGCGTGGCCGCGACGGCGTTGATCGAATCCATGTCCGCGGCCTGGCCGAACAGGTGCACGGGGATGATCGCCCTGGTCTTGTCGGTGATCTTCGCTTCGATCGCGTTGGGGTCGATGTTGAACGTGTCGGGTTCGATATCGACGAAGACGGGCTTGGCGCCGATGATGCTGATCGCACCCGCGGTGGCGACGAAACTGAACGGCGTGGTGATGATCTCATCGCCGGGCTTGATGCCCAGGGCGCGCAGCGAGATCACGAGTGCATCGGTGCCGCTGTTGCAGCCGACGGCGTGTTTCACGCCCAGATACTGAGCGACTTCACTTTCAAATGCGGCGACCTCGGGGCCGAGAATGAACTGGCCGGACTTGAGGACGCGCTCGACCGCAACGCTGATCTGCGGCCAGAGCTGGGCGATTTCGTCGGAAAGGTCGAGGATGGGGATGGGGTTGGGCATATAATCGGCAGGGGATTACGGTGGCAAAGTGAGACTATAATCGACGAGATTACTGAGCGGGAGTCCTATTCATGGTCCAGTCAGTCCAAGGTGTGTTTCGTGACGGGCGAGTGGAACTGCTCGAGCCTTCACCGGTTTCGACGGAAACGCGGGTCATTGTCACGTTCCTGCCCGATCGAAAGGCGATTTCGCTGGCGGAGCATGGCATCATGCCGGAGGAGGCGGCCCAGGCGCGGGTCCGGCTTGCCTGCTTCGAGGAGGATTGGATGCGCCCGGAAATGGATGTGTATGATGAAATGTAAGCGGGGCGATGCTGTGCTGGTCATGTTTCCGGAATCCAGCCTCGTGTCGGCCAAGCCGCGTCCGGCGTTGGTGGTTATGGCCGACGGCATCGGCACAGGCATTGACCAGATCGTGGTGGTGATGATCACGAGCAATCTGACGAGGGCGGGGCATCCCAGTCGCGTGGCGATTGAAGCCCGCAGCGCTCAAGGCAGGCAAATGGGACTCTTGCTCGACTCGGTGGTCATGACCGACAATATCACCACCATCTGCAACAATCTCATTTATCGCCGGATCGGTCATCTCGATGACATGTCTGCCGTGGACGCGGCACTGCGTCACACGCTCGGACTTTGACCATTGATGGTTGCACATTGATTTTCCGCCTGAATCAGGTTCCTCACACCGTGGAACCGCCGTCCATCACAGGGCAAACGTATATGACTTCGGGAGGGCGAGGCTCCGGGAGGGCGAGGCTCCCGCCGAGCCGTCTGTTGACGAAGCCTGTCCGCAGGCTGAGGAAACAGAACTCGCGCGGAGGACCACCGGATATCGGCAGTGCAAGGCGCGAGTTTCTTCACTCGGCCTTTGAGGCCTCGTGAAGAACGGCTCAGCGGGAGCTTCGCCCTCCCATATGCGCTGGCCCTGCCGTCCATCATCAGCCGTGGCCTCACTCATCCGTCACGCACCCTTCGCTCGCCGTCTTCACGTTCTTGATGTATTTGTAAAGCGTCCCCTTCGTCGCGCGATACGGCGGCGCTTCAAACGATGCCAGTCGCAGTCCGATTTCCTGGTCCGTGAT
This sequence comes from uncultured Phycisphaeraceae bacterium, assembly GCA_964649195.1. Taxonomy (GTDB): domain Bacteria; phylum Planctomycetota; class Phycisphaerae; order Phycisphaerales; family Phycisphaeraceae; genus JTS-RE9. The sequence goes on along the minus strand of CAZYPK010000008.1, from coordinate 11,103 downwards.
GTTGTCGATCGTCAGCGTGCGCTTTTCCGCATCGATCGTGATGATGTCGCCATCCTGCACCACCGCCAGCGGGCCGCCGTCCTGGGCTTCGGGCGTGATGTGGCCGATGATGAAGCCGTGGCTGCCGCCGGAAAATCTTCCATCTGTAATGAGCGCCACATCCTTGCCCAACCCCGCGCCCATGATGACGCTGGTGGGCGTGAGCATCTCCGGCATGCCCGGTCCGCCTTTGGGACCTTCGTAACGAATGACCACGACCATGCCTTTTTTGATTTCGTGATTCTCCATGCCGCGCAGCATGTCCTCTTCCTGGTCGTAGCACTTGGCGACGCCGGTGAATTTCAGGCCTTCTTTTCCGGTGATTTTGGCGACCGCGCCCTTCGGGGCGAGGTTGCCGTAGAGGATTTGAATGTGGCCGGTGTCCTTGATGGGATTCTCCACCGGGCGGATGACTTCCTGTCCTTCGGTCAGGCCGGGCAGATCGGCGAGGTTCTGCGCCATCGTCTTGCCGGTGACGGTCATGCAGTCGCCGTTGATGAAGCCATGGGCAAGAAGGTATCGCAGCAGCGCGGGCGTGCCGCCGACGTTGTGCAGGTCTTCCATCACGTACTTGCCGCTGGGCTTCAGGTCCGCCAGAAACGGCACGCGATCGGAGACCGCCTGGAAATCATCAATGGTCAGCGGCACATCCACCGCCTTGGCCATCGCGATCAGATGCATCACCGCGTTGGTCGAGCCACCTGTCGCAATCACCATCACCATCGCATTCTCAAACGCCTCCCGCGTCATGATGTTGCGCGGCGTCAGGTTCAACTCCAGCAGGTTGAGCACCGCCTGGCCCGCCCGCAGGCATTCCTCGAACTTCGCCGGGTCCTCGGCGGGAATCGATGAGGAATAAGGCAGCGTCATGCCCAGCGCCTCGATCGCGCTGGCCATGGTGTTGGCGGTGTACATGCCGCCGCACGCGCCGGCGCCGGGGCAGGACTTGCGGACGATTTCCTTGCGCTGCTCCTCGGTGATGGAGCCTTCGAGATATTCACCATAGCTCTGGGCAGCGGAGACGATGTCGCGCGGCTGCTTCTTGCCGTTGAAGTTGGTGCAGCCGGGCTTGATCGTGCCGCCATAGACCATCAGCGACGGCCGATTGAGCCGGCCCATGGCGATGAGGCAGCCGGGCATGTTCTTGTCGCAGCCGGGGATGGTGACCAGGCCGTCGTACCACTGGGCGGACATGACGGTCTCGATCGAGTCGGCGATGATGTCGCGCGACTGGAGCGAATAGCTCATGCCGTCGGTCCCCATCGAGATGCCGTCGCTGACGCCGATGGTGGAGAAGCGCATGCCGATCATGCGCGGGCCGTCGACGCCTTTCTTCACCTCGGCGGCGAGATAGTTCAGGTGCATGTTGCACGGGTTGCCGTCCCATCCCATCGAGGCGATGCCGACCTGGGCCTTGCTCATGTCAGCTTCGGTCATGCCGGTGGCGTAAAGCATCGCCTGGCTGATGCCGCGGGCCTGGGGCTGGGTGATGATCTTGCTGAAGCGGTTGATCTCGGCGGCGGTGGCGGGGGTTCCGGGGGTGCTTCCGGGGGGCGGGGTGAGTGTGCTGGTCATGGTGGACTCCAAAAAGCTCGCGCGATGGCGAGCGGGCCAGTGTAGCAAAGCGTCAAGAAAGGCGGGAAAGGTGAATCCCCGATGCGGGGCCGGCACATTTAGCCGTTCGCCTTGGCGAACGAAGATGACCCTGCCAAAAAAATGACGTTTGGTTCCCGCCCTGTCCCGCCGGCGGACGCGCAGCGAGGACGCTGCGGCTATGAAGCGGATGCGGCGCTCGATTTCACAGCCGCAGCGTCCTCGCTGCGCGTCAGGAAGGCGTGGTCGTAAGTTCCCAGGCACGGGACCTTCAAGATTCCGTGCCTGTCAATCGGGGGGTTGATCGGTTCCATCTTCTTGTGTTATAATGGTTCCGCTGGGGGACGCACTTTGGGGGACACACTTTCAAAAAAGTAGAGGAGTTGACGGATGAGAAGCCCGTTGAAACAAAAGTCGAATCGAAAGATGAACCGCCGCCTGCGCCGGGTGGCGCTGATGGCGTTGGCGCTGGCGGGCGGTGTTCCCGTGGCGCAGGCGGTGTCGGTCCCGCTGCTGGTCGCGGGCGGGCTGAGGTATGACTCGGTGACGGAGACCGGGTACGCGAACAACTATGTGCCGAGCGTGCCGGGGTCGGCGGTGAACAACAGTGGTGTTGCCGTGGGGTGGTCGGAGAAGCAAGACTCCGGCAACTACGTAAGCACCCACGCCGTGCGCTGGGACGGATCCGGCGGCGCCGCCGAACTGGGGAACCTGGGCCTGAGCAGCATCAACGGCACGTTAGGCATCGCCTACGCGATCAACGACGCGGGCGCCGTCGTGGGGTCGTCGCAGAAGTATGACCCCGGCACCACGTACGTGGGTACTCGTGCGGTGCGCTGGAACGCTTCCGGCACCGCCATCGAACTGGATCACCTGGGCCTCAGCGGCAGCAATAGCACGTCCGCCGAAGCCTACGCCGTCAACAGCGCGGGCGCTGCCGCGGGATGGTCGGAGAAGTACGACTCGGGCGCCTACGTGGGCTTTCGCGCCGTGCGATGGGATGCCTCCGGCGCCGCCATCGAACTGGAGCACCTGGGTCTGAACGACAGCGACAGCACGTTCGCCAGAGCCTACGCCATCAACGACTCCGGCACCACCGTGGGATATTCGTACAAGCATGAGACCGATGCCGCCTACGTGGGCACTCGTGCGGTGCGCTGGAACGCCTCCGGTGTCGCCACCGAACTGGAGAACCTGGGCCTGAACCACAGCGGCTATACGGAAGCCTCCGCCTTCGCCGTCAACGCCGCGGGCACCGCCGTGGGGCAGTCGAAAAAATACAACGAGGACCTCTTCAATGAGGTGGGTTTTCGCGCCGTGCGCTGGGAGGCCACCGGCGCCGGTACCGCCATCACCGAGTTGGATGATCTGGGACTGAACTTCCTGGGGCGCACCCATGCCTCCGCCGTCGCCGTCAACGACGCGGGCACCGCCGTGGGATATTCGGAGAAGTACGAAGACACCAACTACAAAGGCCAACGCGCCGTGCGCTGGGATTGGTTTACCACCGCCGCCACCGAACTGGCCCACCTGGGCCTGGACAGCAGCGACCGCACGAACTCCGAAGCCTACGCCGTCAACATCGCGGGCGCCGCCGTGGGGGTTTCCGAGAAGTACGTCTCCTTCGTCAACCAAGGCGAACGCGCCGTCATCTGGCTGCCCGATGCCAGTGTGATCGACCTTAACGATCTGGGCATCACGCCCGTCGGCGACTCCGGCTCGTGGGTGTTGCAAAGGGCCCACGGCCTCTCCTCCGACGGCTGGGTCGCCGGCGCCGGCATCTTCACCCCCGCCGTCGGCGATGCTTACCAGCGCCAGTTCGTCACCCAGGTCGGCCTCGGCGGCACCTGGACCGATGACTTCTCCGGCTCCCTTGACGGCACCTGGGGCCGCGGCACGCAATGGTCCACCGGCACGCCCGCCATTCAGTGGGATGCCGACTTCTCCGCCGCCGCCGCTTACACCGTCGGCTTCGACCGTGATGAGCAGGCCCGTGAAATCACCATTGCCGCCGGGCAGGTCACCTTCGCCCTGGGGAGTTACACTCTCACTGCTCACGACGGTCTGATCATTCAAAGCGGCGCGACGCTCGCCAGCAACGGCACCATCATCGGCAACGTGGTTAACCACGGCACCCTCGCCCCCGGAAACAGCCCCGGCCCGCTCACCATCGACGGCGACTACACGCAGACCGGCATCCTCGAACTCGAAATCACCGGTGCCGGACCCGGCGAGTATGACATCTTCTCCGTCACCGGCATCCTCGATCTTTCCGGCATCGTCAGGATCATCTTCGACGGCTACATCCCCGCCGATGGCGACAGCTTTCAACTGCTCCAGTTCGGCTCCCTCATCGGCGACTTCGATCTCGACCTGCCTTCGCTGCCGAATCTGACCTGGGATGTCGAGAGTTTCCTCACGAACGGCTCGATCACCGCCATCGTCACCGACGATCCGGGCAACGGTCCGGGGGAACCGGGGGAACCGGGGGAACCGGGGGATGGGAGCGTGCCGGAGCCGGCCAGTGCGATGTTGTTGCTCATGGGCGCGGGCCTGCTCGGCAGGCGGCGACGGTGAAACAGGGACCGACGCGCGGCGAGAATGTTGCGGCGGCACGCGGGCTTGAAGCCCGCGTGCCTTGGGGCGCGTGAAACTGCGGACGCGCAGCGAGGACGCTGCGGCTGCGAAAATGATCGCAGCATCCGCTTCATAGCCGCAGCCTCCTCGCTGCGCGTCCGTCCAAACCGCAGCGTCCTCGCTGCGCGTCCGTCCAAACCGCAGCGTCCTCGCTGCGCGTCAGCCGCCGATCATCTTGACCGCCTCCGCGACAAACGCTTTCTGATTCTCATCGGAGAGCTTCGCCTCGGCGAAGCCGCGGTTGAGCGTGAGCTTGTTCTTGTTCCATTGAAGCAGCGTGACCGCCGCATCTTCGGAGAGGCGATACGGGCCGGGGCCTTTGCTGTCGAATAGCGTCAGCGGAACGTGCTTGATGCCCTTTTCCCTGGCGACCTCGGCAAGCTTCTTCGCACCGGCCTCCGCATCGGCGGTCAGCAGCACGACGAAGCACCTGAAGTTCTTCTCCTTGCTTGCGCCGACGAGTTCATCGAGTGAGGCGATCAGCTTGACGACTTCGGGGGTGACCTCGCGTGTGAAGATGCAGGCGACGGGGTTGACGCCGTACTGGCAGCGGTAGCAGAGCGTCTGCCCGGCGCCGGGGCCGGTGATGTCCTTGACGCGGAAGGCGGCAACGCTGTCGCCGATGGCGATGCGGGCCTTGGGTTCATCGGCGGCGAAGGCGACCGAAAGCGTAAGCACGATGACGAGCAGGGCGGGAAGGATGCGTTTCATGAAGTGATTCCGTTTCAAGCGATGATGTCCCTGATGACTTTGCCGTGTACATCGGTCAGCCTGAAGTCGCGGCCGGCGAAGCGGTAGGTGAGTTTTTCGTGGTCGAAGCCGAGGAGGGCGAGGATGGTGGCGTGGAGGTCGTGGACATGGACGGGGTTTTCGACGGCCTGGAAGCCGAACTCATCGGTGGAGCCGTAGGTCATGCCGCCCTTGACGCCGCCGCCGGCCATCCACATCGAGAAGCCGTAGTGGTTATGGTCGCGGCCGTTGACCTTGCCGGCATTGGCGCCTTTCTGCGGGAGCTCGACGGTCGGCGTGCGGCCGAACTCGCCGCCCCAGATGACCAGTGTTTCATCGAGCAGGCCGCGCTCTTTCAGATCGGTGAGGAGAGCGCCGATGGCCTGTGAACATTCACCGGCCAGCTTGCGGTGCTGGTCGGCGATGTCGTCGTGATTGTCCCAGGGCTGGCCTTCGCCGTGGTAGAGCTGGACATAGCGCACGCCGCGCTCGACGAGGCGGCGGGCGATGAGGATCTGCCTTGCCTGCACGGATTTGCCGTAGCGTTCGCGGATGTGCTCCGGTTCCTTGGTGATGTCGAATGCATCGGTCGCTTCCATCTGCATGCGGTAGGCGAGCTCGTAGGAGTGAATGCGCGATTCGATCATCGGTTCATTGGGGCGGGCTTCCAGATGTTTGCGATTGAGTTGTTGAACGAGATCGAGCATGCGTCGCTGTTCGCCGATGGGCATGCCGTGCGGGCGGATGTTTTCGATGAGCTTTTCGACTTCCTGATGCTGGGTGTTGACGTAGGTGCCCTGGAAGACGCCGGGGAGGAATGCGGACTGCCAGTTCTGGGTGTCCTTGATCGGGTAGCCGCGCGGGCACATGACGACGAAGCCGGGCATGTTCTGATTTTCGGTGCCCAGGCCGTAGGTGAGCCAGGAGCCGACGCTGGGCCGCACGGCCAGCGATGCGCCGCAGTTCATGAGCATCAGCGAGGGTTCGTGATTGGGCACATCGGCGTGCATGGAGCGGATGACGCAGATGTCGTCGATATGTTCGCCGACGTGTTTGAAGATTTCGCTGACTTCGATGCCTGATTGGCCGTACTTGTGAAACTTGAACGGCGTGGGCAGGGCGGCGCCGGTCTGCCGTTCGGTGCGAAGATTGGGGCGGGGCAGAAGCTGGCCTGCATATTTGGAGAGGGCGGGCTTGTGATCGAAGGTGTCGATGTGCGACGGGCCGCCGTTCATGAAGAGGTGGATGACGCGCTTGGCCTTGACGGGAAAGTGGGGATGTCGCGGCGACATCGGATTGCCTCGACCGGCCATCGCCGTCGGCGCCGCCTGCGCGGAGGCGAGGTAGCCTTCGGAAGCGAGCAGCGAGGAGAGCGACATCGCGCCGAAACCCATGCCGCAGCGAGCGAGGAAGTCGCGGCGGGAGTGGAGAGGCCAGGATTGATTGGAATGCTTCATGGCGAAACCTTATGACAAAATTGCTTCAGCGGCGGTCAGATGCGCCCTGTGAGAACATCTTCGGGAGTGCGGACCGTAATCAGGGCGTATCGCGTAAAGTCATTGACATTGAAGGTGAGAATCATCGGAATGTTGTTCGTCAACATTGTTGCAACGAGGCGACCATCGTGAGCTGATTTGCCGATGACCGAGGTCGTGTTCATGAGTTTAACCCAGCACGGGTAGGTCAAAGGGGATTCGGGGATGACCGTGAAGATGCCTTCAAGTCGCTGAATCTCACGCAGAACTTCCCTTGATGCGATGCCCAGACCATTGCTTGATTCCGGCCGCGTCGCCACGACGTACAACTCGAACAGGCTTTGCGTTGCGATGCACAATTCGATGTCGAGGTCGCGGAGTCGTTCCATTCCAAGCATCGCGGATGCATAGGCCGGGTGTTTGGGCTGCACGGAGCGAGCGATCACGTTCGTGTCAACAAGGGCTCGCATCAGATTCGATCCGGGTAGATGCTTTCGCGGCTGTCATCCGCAATCACGTTCGACTTTGGAAATCGTTGCGCCCACGCCCGCAATCGTGCGATCCACTGCTCAGCCGTTTCCTTCGGTTCGGTTTGATCCTCTTCGTCAGGAACGGGCGTTCGTTCGGCCTGTTCCGCCAGCGATTGCAGGTAAGGCCCCAGCGCCACCCCGCGCCGCAGCGCCTGCGATTGCAGGATGCGCAACGCCGCCAGTGTGTTTTCATCCATTTCAATGTTCTTGACCATGCGATCATCCTTGCAGGGGAACATTCGATGCTCAGCGATCAAAGCCGTTTCAAGTCACGATGGTGTTGTCCGAGCCGATCTCGCGTTTTCCGGCCAAGCCTAGCCGATAGACTTCGAAACAACGGTTGGATTGAGAACTTCGATTTCATGGTATCGAACAAAGTCGGAAACATTGAACGTCAGTATTGCTTCCACTTGATTCGTCATCATCAGGGCGACGAGCCGGGCGTCATGAGCGGTCTTGCCCATGATCGTGTATCGGTCGATCAGATTCCGCCACGCCTGGTAGGTCTGGGACGCTTCGGAGAGCACCGGAAACAAAGCGGCAACATGATCCACCTCATGGCGGGCTTCCAGCGAGGTCATTCCAAATCCATTCTGCGGTACCGGGCGGGTTGCCACGACATAGAGTTCAAACAACGACTGGGCGGCGACGATCAACTTCGTCCTCTGTTGCTGCAACTGCTCCACTGCCATTAAGGCTGTCGAGTACATGGCGTGTGCGGGTTGAGCCATTCGCGCGAGAACATTGGTGTCGATCAGTGCCTGCATCAAATGCGATCCGGATAAATGCTCTCGCGACTGTCATCCACTTCATGATCCAAAGCCTTGTGTGATGCCGCCCACGCCCGCAATCGTGCGATCCACTGCTCAGCCGTTTCCTTCGGTTTGGTTTGATCCTCTTCGTCAGGAATGGGCGTTCGTTCGACCTGCTGTGCCAGCGATTGCAGGTAAGGCCCCAGCGCCACCCCTCGCCGCAGCGCCTGCGATTGCAGCACGCGCAACGCCGCCAGTGTATTTTCATCCATTTCAATGTTCTTGACCATGCGACCATCCTTGCAGGCGGCACATTCATGCTCAATCCACAAACACAAATTCATTGGATAATAGCAGTGCCCTGGCGTATTTCTCCCAGGCCTTGCCTTCGCCGTGGGGCGATTCCTGGGCGAGGAACGCTTTGCCGACGGCCAGTTCATCCTCAGCGGGCAGGCGGGAATAGACGAATTGGTAGAGCAGCTTGATATTGCGGTCCAGATCGGCCGGATGTTTCTTCACTTCGACGCGATCGAGCAGCTTCAAAGCCTGCTCGGCGATGAAGGGGTTGTTCATCATGTAGAGCGCCTGTTGGGGCACCGTCGTTTCGGGACGCGAGGCGCTCGATGCATCGGGCGTGGCCAGGTCGAAGATGCGGAAGGTGCCGGGCAGGTCCTGGCGGTCGATGTAGCCATAGACCGTGCGGCGCGTGGTGTAAGGCTGAGAGAAAAGATTCACCGGCCGCCCGCCGATCGACAGGTCCAGGCGACCGGCGGCAAAGAGCAGCGCATCGCGCATCGGTTCAAGTTCAAGGCGGCGACGGTTCATTCGCCAGAACAGGCTGTTCTCCGGGTCGATCCCGGCGGCATCGCTGCGATAGTCGCCGGCTTGTTGATAGGTGCGCGACAGGAGAATCTGTTTGTGCAGCTTCTTGATCGACCAGCCTTGTTCCATGAAGGAGGTCGCCAGGTGGTCCAGTAGGTCGGTATGAATCGGTTCGTCGCTGCGCGTGCCGAAGTCGGAGGCATCGCGCACGAAACCGGAGCCGAAGTGCTGCTGCCAGACGCGGTTCGCATAGACGCGGGCGGTCAGCGGATTGTTTTTGTTGGCGATGGCCTGCGCCAGTTCCAGGCGGCCGGAGCCTTGCTTGAACGGCTTGCCGCCATCGACATGCGAAAGCACCTGGAGGAAGCGTCGTTCGACGTTCTTGCCCCGGCGGCCTTCCTGTCCGCGCAGAAAGACGAACGGGTTGTACAGGCCGCCGTCGTTCATCACCATCGCCCGGGCCGGTGCGCCGGGATGCGAGGCGGTGAGTTCCTCGACCTTGCGGAAGAGATTGCGTTCATGATCGCGCTCGGCACGATTGGCCAGTTGCTTGCCTTCCTCGGCATTGAGGATCGCCGGGCTGCCCTGTTGATAAAAGACTTGGCGAAGCTCTTCCTCTTCCGCGCTGGGCATCGCCTTGGGCGGATCATCCGCGGCGTTCTTGAGCGATGCCCGCCAGGATTTCTCGATGTTTTCCAGCACGTTGCCGTAGATTTGCGCCACCTGCTCCATCGATTCGAGAGGTGACTTTCGCAAGGCGTCGAGCAGCACCGGATTGGCCGCGACCTTCTTGCCATCACCGGCGGGCTGATCGAAAGCAGCGATCACTTTCGCCGCTTCATCCTTGAAGTTCTCTTTCTTCAGTGCGATGAGCTTATGCCACGGCGCCCAGACGGGATCGGTCTGTCTGTTTCGGCGATTGATGAACTGCTCCCAGCGCTGGATGGCGCGGTTGCGCAGCTCGCCGCGCGCGCCTTGCACCGGGGCCGGGCCTTTGGTGTGGTTCGGGTGGGTCCTGGCGATTTGCAGGAGATAATCCCCGGCACGTTCGCGCATTTCCTTTTCGATGTTCTGCCTGACCGATTCCATGTGATCGCTGACGACCTTCTGTCGCTTGGCCAGCTCCGCCTCGTAGGCCTGCGATTCCTTGGTGGGCTGCGGGTCGGCGATCAGCGGCAGCTCGCCCGGCTCGATCGAGGAACGGAACACGCCATAGAGCGAGTAGTAATCATCCGCGGGAATCGGGTCGTACTTGTGATCGTGGCAGCGCGAGCAGACGACGGTCAGGCCCATGAAGCCGCGGGTCACCACATCGATGCGATCATCGATGATGTCGTGGATGTTGTTGTTGAACCGTCTGCCGACCGTGAGAAAACCCATCGCGGCCAGGGCCCGCTTGTCACCGTTGGTGTCGATCTTGTCCGCCGCGATCTGCTCAATGATGAACTGATCGAACGGCTTGTCCTCATTGAAGGATCGAATCACGTAATCGCGGTACGTATAGGAAAACGGATAGCGGCGATCCTGCGTGAAGACATACCCCTTCGTGTCGGCATACCGCGCCACATCAAGCCAGTGCCGACCCCACCGCTCGCCATATCGCGGGGAAGCGAGCAGACGATCGACCAGTTTCTCCCAAGCGCCCGGAGCCCCCGGAGACTGATCATTCACAAAAGCTTCAACTTCCTCATAAGTCGGCGGCAGACCGATGAGGTCGAAAGTGACACGGCGGATCAGCGTGCGACGATCGGCCTGCGGCGAGGGGGCAATGCCTTTGGCCTCCAGCTTCGCGAGGATGAAACGATCGACATCGTTGCCGACTGCCGCGGCGTTCTTCACCTGCGGCGGCGCGGGCTTTTTCACCGGCGCAAGCGACCAGAGCGTTTCACGCGCTTCAACCAGCGGATCCTTCTTCGGTCCTGCGTCAGGCGTGGCCGGCCTGGGCTTGGCTGTCTCGGCAGGCCACGGCGCGCCCATCTTCACCCATTCTTCAAAAAGCCTGACCGTTTCATCCGCCAGTTTCTTCTTGGGCGGCATCTTCACTTCGTTCGTGTAGCGAATCAGATCGATCAGCAGGCTCGCATCAGGTTGGCCATGTTTCACCACCGGCCCAGATTCGCCGCCTTTGAAAAACAACTCCCGACCATCCACGCGAAAACCCGCCTTGGGCTTGTCGGCGCCGTGACATGACGCACACTGATCCAGCAGCACCGGGCGAATGTGGGTTTCAAAAAATCGCTCCTGCTCCGGCGTGGCGGCGATGGTGCGCTCGTTGAATGTGCAAAGTACAGCCACGACCAAGGCGACCGCCATGCGGAGGGTCGCCAAAGTTCGTCGCGGAGATTCAATGTCGCTGCTTCGTTGCATCAGGTTGGGTCTCATCAGGGGATACGGCGGCCTCTCTTATATTGTAGGCAATTCGCCAAAGTAACCGCTCACAGGGAGGGATGGCACAGGGTAAAAGGATATGGCGGGAGGGCGAGGCTCCCGCCGAGCCGTTCGTTTGCTTCAGCCCGCGGACGGGCT
>CAZYPK010000007.1:0-68616 GCA_964649195.1 uncultured Phycisphaeraceae bacterium | reverse complement strand
AACACGTCGCGGACGTGAACGACAAGAATGGCGTGACCATCGCGCAGAGGATCACAAGACGCGAAAACGACCGGGCGCCGATCGAGGCTGTACGCAACAGGCGCGTTTCGGCGCCCTTTCAGGCTGTTCACGTCCGCGACTCGTTGAGTCGCGGCTCTTGGATGGAGCCGCGACGTAACACGTCGCGGACGTGAACGACAAGAATGGCGTGACCATCGCGCAGAGGATCACAAGACGCGAAAACGACCGGACGCCGATCAAGGCTGTACGCAACAGGCGCGTTTCGGCGCCCTTTCAGGCTGCTCACGTCCGCGACTCGTTGAGTCGCGGCTCATTCTTATCCAGGTTTCCAAGCCCGGCCTGATGATGAAGCATCATCTCCCCATTCTGCTGCTCACCATGCTGACCGCATGGATGACCGCCACGATGCTCCGCATTGAGATGCTCAACGCCCAAGCGGGCCGCTATCTGCCGCGCACCGATGGCGATGCCGACGGCAAGTGGCGCATCTCGCCCCACCGTCAGCCGCGCGACCAATTGCGAGGCCTCGTCGAAACCATCGGCCTGCTCCAATACCCGCTCGCCCTGATCGCCATCGTCGCCAGCCTGTTGCTGCTGATGGCGCCACATTCAACCCGCCCGACTCGCCGCCTCGCCACGATCTGCGGCATCCTGGCCGCCATCTGCCTCATCATGGCGATTCATCGAGGCTACTTTTCAAGCCTCGGCTGGTGACACGCCCAGACCGCCTCTTGCCCACCCTGTCACGAACCTTGAGGCAACACCCCAAGCCACCCCGCTTTTCTGCCGATGATTGCAAGGCCGTACCGCCGGAAGCCATCATGAGTTGAATCGGACAACGAAGTTGATCGCGTCACTTGAAACACGCAAAAAACTCGCTATCCTTCTCACTCCGATTGGTGTAACAGGCTCCCATTCCCGGATAGCTCAATCGGTAGAGCAGCCGGCTGTTAACCGGCAGGTTACTGGTTCGAGTCCAGTTCCGGGAGCTTGACGGGTCCTCTCAAACGAGAGGACCCGTTTTATTTTACACCCACCTCACCTCTCGCTTCGACACCATCGTCGCCCTATCTTGCGGCCAGCAAAGGGTTACGACACCTGGCCCGCGTCCGCCGGCTCTATCGGTTCGTACCTGAGGCTATCGGGGGCTGAGCCAAACCTACCGGCTTGCGCTCGACGACCCTTGAAATGGCCTCACAAACTATCGCGCTATCGCGTTAACACGCCCCTTTTGGTTAACGACTAGAGAACGGTCCGCCCTCGAGCGCAACGCAAACTAGCCGAGCAATGATGTTGATGTGCCACGAATCAACTGACTCAACCAGCACGAAGGCTAACGACCGGCTCGCGGAAATCGTCGCGAGATTAAGCGAGGGGTTGTGCTCTTGCGTTCCACTGTGATTCCGCTGAGCGGGTGCTATTCGGCTTTGCGAAAGAGCCGGATACCCGCCTCCTTCTCGAGTTCATTGCAGATCAATGCCGTGCGATCACTCATAAACTGTTTGAAGCCTTTCTTAAGGTCGTAATGCCAAACGGCGGCGTTCTCCCCGCAGGGTATGAGATGCCGGGACACTTTGGCTTTGAAGTAAGTCGTCGTCTTCAAGTACTCATCCAGGTAGGATCTCGGTCGTCGCATGCCAATGCTGCGGTTCTCTTCCGCAGTCAAAAGGCAGATATTGCAGATGCTGTTATAGACCTTGGCTTGTACCCCCAATGGTCCCAGAACGCCCTTCGGAAAAATATGGTGCCGGTCCTTCTTGCTCGTACTGCCCATGAAATATTCCGGCACGATGGGAATCACGCCATTCACCGTCAGGTGTACAGGCCCGCGTCGAAAGAGCATGCAGTAAAACGCCGTGGTGATTCCGGTGCGCGACGCATAGAGAGACTTGCGCACATCAGCACGCTCGACCTCCGGCTTATAACTGAATTGCACATTGGGATTATGTGCCAATTTTTTGATGAACTTCAAATCTTCCGGTAGGCTTCGGCTGAAACTGCTACCCGAATAGCGACTGCCGACGGTCGTCGCCCAGAACCACTTTCGAATCTGTCGTGCCTGCTTCGCCCCCGGCCCATTGCCCTGCCAGAAGTGGAACAAGGCGAGCATCGCCACCATATAGTCTGAATACAGAAAGTTGCGATTCAGGACGCTAAAATGCATCCGCATGTATTGGACCGCTTTCTCAAAGCACTTCACCAGCCGATGCCAATCTTTGGACAAAGCTTTGCGTGCGGCCGGGCTCGCCTTGACTTCACTCTCCAGTTTCTTAATCGCGGCGCGAAGACCTTTGCCGCCCGGTTCCGTCGCTCCTCGTAATGCTGCCATCGCAAACAGAATGGGCATCTCTGGAATCTGCCCGAAGTCACGAGGCACCTTCTGATCCACTTCATGACAAATGTCAGCGATATTCAGGTCGTCCACTTCACTGATGATGCTGTCAGCGGTCGCAAGCTTCATGCCCAGCGTGTTAATGCGACGAAATGCCTGCTTGATGATTTCGACGTTGTTCCGGACGAACATCATCTGCATGGGATAGTTCCGGATTCGATCCCGGCACTTTTTCACACGAGCCAACTGCTGCTTGCCGAGATGGCTCAACTTCGTTCTCCAATGTGGATGCAGGATGTCAGACAATGACTCGTACTGGCCATCGACTCGTTTACGGTAACGAATCTGCTGTCCATCCTCTTCCTCTTGAAGAGCAAAAACCACACGGTCGAAATGCACATCCTTCCGCTTAGAGTTCTGAAGTGTGTCGCCCTGAGAGACGTGATGCGATACCGATATTCGTTGTTGCCCGTCAATCAGGAACCACACTCGCTTATTCTTGCTGTTGAACGGTGGAAGAATGTGATATTTCTGACGCAAATACAGCACTTGGCTCTTTGGCGTGTCCCAAATCATCACCACGCCGATGGGCATGTGAGCCAGCATGCTGTCGAATAGCTTGGCTGCCTTTAGTCCGTCCCAGACGAACTCTCGCTGCAGTTTGGGGATCGCAAATCGTCCCTCGTCAATGAGCGACATCAGTTGCGAAAGCTTCTTCGTCTGAACTTCGATCTGCTTTGTGCTCAACTGGCGTCCTCCGGACACTCAATGTTCCTGGTGTTGTCACTGCTCCTGGCGCGGCAGCCCCGCCGCCAACTCCACGCTCTGCTTGATTGCCGCGAGTGTTGTACCACCCTCGTGCAAATGCGGATGTGTCCATCTTACTACATGCCCATTGCAGGACGATTCGACGGTTTCAGTGCTAGGTAGTGAAGGAGAACGCTGTTAAACAGTGGCCGTCAGAATCTCGAAACCCGACAGGCAGAACGCTGGTCCCGAAGGGAAGGTCGTTGTAGGGACAGCGCGAAAATTGTCTACTGCACCCCGAACCGCTGCTTCAGGCGATCAACCGTGAACGACCACCTTTTCGCGCGAGGTTTCGCGGCGGAATTCTGGTTTCCAAAGAAGCCCTTTTCTCTCACGGCCTCCGGGATTGGAACCGTTTTGATCCACTCAATTCGAACCATGTGCTCGGCCTTGTCGGGGTCCTTGGCCACTGTCGTGTGATTGGCGGCACGCAGCGGGAGAGACGTGATCGGAACCAACTTGCCGTTACCAGCGTCTACCATGAACTCGTCGATAGGCACGACGAGTTCCTTCACCACGCCTACGCCGACATAGCCGACGCCGCCGGGGATGTTCACCCAGACACGGCCGCCAGGCTCAAGCAGCCCGAGCGATCGTGAGTACCACGCACCGCCCCCAGCGGAGATAAAACCGTACTTGCGCGCTTCCTCCCAATCTCGGTTCTGATCCACGCCAAAGGAAGCGTAAAATTCGCCGTTCCAGGGAAGTTTCTCCCTCTTCTCCTCCACTTTCGCTTCGATCTGGATGGGATCGGCCAGCCATGCGCGGCTGAGATACTCATTTGATCCGTCGCGGAATACCCGAAAGAACACAGCATTGATCGATACGCCGTATTCCTCGGCGAGGTAGGTAATGATCCGCTCTGTGCTGTCGTCGAGATTGCTTGCTACGAGGACCAACTTGTGTGCACTATTCAGAGATTCAGGCATCTCGTCAGTCTTGAATCGCTCGCAAAACGCTACATCAAGAGACGTACTTTTGTGTTCAGGGTGATGCTTGGCAACGAACGAATCGAAGATCGAAGCAATTTCGTCATCCTCTAGCCCGCGCACCCAAGAGCCATAGTCGAGCAGTTGGGCCACAACCTCGCGAGGTGTTCGCTCCTTCTTGAGTTCGATGACAATCAACTGGCCTTCGGCGTCGATCGCCAGAAGATCAATAAACTTTCCGTATGCGGTTGGCACTTGTCGTCCGATGACCAACCATCCTGGGTCGATGATGCTGATGTCATTGAAAAGCACCTGTTCCAGACGGCTCTCGCAGTCCATGCCTGTGAACGAAACCGGTTGGAGTTGACCTCCGAGTTTCCATAATCCAATTTCGATGGGCATTGAGCGTCTCCCATTGCTGGGCCGGAAGTTGGTGCGGAACACGAATGATTGTCGCTGTGGCGCATCACGCACGAACGCAGATAATCACCGCAAGAAATGCCTTTCATGTTACTGCCAGGACGTACTGCACGCTACCAGGGACTCAGCAGGACGCTTCGGTGCCTCCGGCGGTAGGTAGTAGAGGAGCAGGCTGTTAACCAACGACATTTGAACCACAGCACCCGCCAGACAGCACGCCGGTCCCAGAGGGAAGGTTGATGTGGGCGACATCGCGAGGAGCGCCAATGTCACCCAACGATCCCCGGAATCCCGCGTGCATGTCTACCGATGAACGCACGGATGAAGTAGCCGCGATCCTGGCTGCCGGGTTCCTGCGTTGGAAGCGCCGCACCGGTTGTCTGCCTGCGACCGCATCCGAGAGCGCGGGAAGTTCGAAAACCCCCGTCGATACGACTTGCCATCTTTCGAAAGAGTCGGCTCAGTGTCCAACACGTTAACGGTCAGATAGCCCACCAACGAGGACACGAGCATGACTCAAACGATCGACAAACTGAACATCACACGCGAGGTTGCGGCGCTCAAGGGAATGAACGTGAAGGACCTGCGACTTCGCTATGCCGAGGTCTTCGGCGAAGCCACGCGATCGGGCAACAAGGACTTCCTCTGGAAACGCATTGTCTGGCGGATGCAGGCCAACGCCGAGGGCGATCTGGTTGAACGTGCCCGGCGCATTCGAGATCGGGCTGAAGAACTGGCCAACGACGCCGACCTGCGATTGCGACGCCCTGCGGTATTGCCTCCAGTTCCACCAACGTCCACGACCGAAACCACGAAGGTCAACTTCGGCGAACGCGCTGGGCCGCCGATGCCCGGCACGATTTTGACTCGCCCGTACAAGGGCCGATTAATCCAAGTTGTCGTGCGAGACAACGGTTTCGAATACGAGGGCGAAATGTACGGCAGTCTGTCGGCGGTCGCCAAGGTGGTCACCGGCGCACACTGGAGCGGCAACCTCTTCTTCAAGATTCCAGCCCCCGGAGTCGCGGGAGGTAAGCGTGGCTAAGAACACCGACAAAGCAGATAAGAAGATGCCTCTAGAACTGCGGTGCGCCATCTATACGCGCAAGAGCACCGAGGAAGGCCTCGAACAGGAATTCAACTCGCTCGATGCCCAACGCGAAAGCGGTGAGGCCTACATTGCGGCGCAGAAGCACGAAGGCTGGAGTTGCCTTCCCGACCGTTACGACGATGGCGGATTCACCGGCGGCAACATGGATCGGCCGGCGCTCAAACGCCTGCTGGCCGATATCGACGCGGGTAAAGTCGATTGCATCGTGGTCTACAAGGTCGACCGGCTGAGCCGGTCGCTGAACGACTTCTCGAAGATCATGGATGTGCTCGAGCGGCACAAAGTCTCTTTCGTCTCGGTGACGCAGCAGTTCAATACCAACACGTCGATGGGTCGGTTGATGCTCAACGTGCTGCTGTCGTTTTCTCAGTTTGAGCGCGAGATCATTTCCGAGCGGACCCGCGACAAGATTGCGGCGGCGCGGCGCAAGGGCAAGTGGGCGGGCGGCCTGCCGGTGCTCGGGTACGACCTGGCATCGACGCCGCAGGGCAGCCGCGTCGCAGTCAACGAAGAGGAGGCGTCTCAGGTTCGGCAGATCTACGAGCTGTACCTTCAGCACGGCTCCCTGATTCCGACAGTCCGCGATCTGGACCAGCGCGGCTGGCGCAACAAGCAATGGACGACACGAAAGGGAACCGTTCGCGGCGGTCAACGATTCACGAAGGATGCTTTGTATCGCCTGCTGACCAACGTGGTCTATCTCGGGAAGGTGCGCTATCACGAGGAAATCCATCCCGGCGAGCACGCCGCGATCGTGAACGAGGCGCTTTGGCACCGCGTGCAAGATGTCTTGCGGCACAACGGCCGCTGCGGTGGTACCGGGTCACCAGTGACACGGAACAAGTACGGTGCTCTTCTCAAAGGCATCCTTCAGTGCAAACCTTGCGGCTGCGGAATGATGCACACCTACACCGCCAAGGCGAACCGGCGTTACCGCTACTACGTTTGCGTGAACGCACAGAAACGGGGTTGGAACGACTGCCCATCCAAGGCGGTGCCCGCAGGCGAGATCGAGCGGTACGTGGTGGAACGCGTTCGTGCGATTGGCAAGGACGACAAGGTGCTGGCGTCAACGTTGGCCCAGGCACGGAAGCAGAACGAGTCCGGGCTGGCAGCGCTTCAGGCCGAACGCCGCCGTCTGGAACGCGAACTTGCGCAACACGGGGCAGAGGTTCGGACCCTTGTGGCGCACGTGGGCGCATCGGGGAATGGCGAAACTGTGGCGACGGCGAGGCTGGCTGACTTGCAGGAAAAGATGCGCAGCGCCGAGCAGCGGGCTACGTTGGTG
Source organism: uncultured Phycisphaeraceae bacterium (assembly GCA_964649195.1). Taxonomy (GTDB): domain Bacteria; phylum Planctomycetota; class Phycisphaerae; order Phycisphaerales; family Phycisphaeraceae; genus JTS-RE9. Next base: position 61,708 of record CAZYPK010000007.1, on the reverse strand, counting down.
CGTGAACAGATCATTGCGATCGACGAGAAGACTGTGGACGGTAAGGAACTGGCCCGTTCGCTCTCGCTCTTCGATCCCGTGTGGGATTCACTGTCGCCGGGCGAACAGGGGCGGGTGCTCCATCTGCTGCTGGAGCGCGTCACCTACGACGGTGGGGCTGGCACGCTGGCAATCACGTTCCGGCCCAATGGGATCAAGGCTCTTACTGAACACCTGGAGAACGCCACATGCTGACCGTCGAATGCAAGGTTCATTTCGAGAGGGGTCGTAAGGAGCGGAGGGTGATCAGAGAAGGCAGCGCGCCGCCAGTCCCGCCGCCGTCGCAGGGAGCGCTCGTAGAGCCTGGGCGTGTTCCGACCCTTTCCCGCATCATGGCCTTGGCGCATCGGATGGAGCGGCTGCTTCGTGAGGGCGTCGCCCGCGACTATGCCGACCTCGCTCGCCTGGGCGGCGTGACTCGCGCACGCCTCACGCAAATCATGAACCTCTTGCTGCTGGCACCTGACATCCAGGAGGAACTTCTCTTTCTGCCGCGCACGCTGGGCGGTCCGCACGCAGTGACCGAGCGAGATATGCGAAGCATCGCCGCCGTGCCTGATTGGCGTAAGCAGCGCCGCCTCTGGCGCGAACTTCACGAGGCCCGCCGCGCTGCCGACCCTGCGCCGGCAACCTGACACCACTTCGCTTCTTTGCTTAGATAAAGATGTATCAAAGGCGCACGCGCCGCTCGATGGCGATGGCGATGGATTGAATGTCTTCACGTTCACAGTGGATCGGCGCGAAGCTCGGATTGTCTTTGTGGAGGCGAATTCGACCTTCGGCCTCGTTATAGAAGCGGGCTAGTGTGCAGCCACCGTCGCGCTCGACGGTGAATCGAACGAAGACGATCTTGCCATCGGTCAGTCGCGCGTCCGCCTTGTAGGGATCGACCGGTGAGAGGATGAGCTGGTCGCCCTCTTGCAGCACAGGCTGCATTGAATTTCCAACGACGATCACGCAGATTGCCAGCGGATCGGTGATCGATCCGGCGTCGACATATTCATATCCTTGGCCCGAATCCACACCCCATTCTTCGTAGTCAACGATCTGGCCAGCCGGGGCGCGGTTGATGACGGGTATGCCGTCGCCGCCCTTGGTGCGCGGCATGCTCCACTGTCGCCACTGCTCATCAAAATCCGCCAACGACATGCCGAATGCCTTGGCGAACTTCACGCGTTCGCCGGCCTTGACGCGCGTGGTTCCGATCTCTCGGCGGGCGATGTTGGTGCCGTTGAGCCCGACCTGCTCGCCGAGCTGGGCCTGAGTCCAACCGTGCTCTTCGCGGAGGCGCTTGATGGTTTGTCCGATGGCTGACATTTTGCTGCACCTTTCTGCACAAGGATGCACAACTCTGCACACTCGCCGCACTTTGCTCTTGCAACGCGGATGTGGTGCGATATCATAGCACCTAACACACACCAAACGCAAGTGGAAAATCGCCATGCATGAATTACCCCGATGCATCACCAAGGGACAGCTCGAAACCCGGCTGCAATTGCACCGCAACACGGTGACCCGGCTGCTGGCCTCCGGTTGTTTTCCCAACGCTTTCACGGTGAATCGCCAGTGGCGAATTCCCATCTCCGATGTGGAAATGTTCATGCAAAAGAACCTCCATCCAGTGACCTCCTCGGAAACGCGGGAGGTGCGGACATGATCGAATCCTTCTCACAACTGAGCCTCGGCCGCCAGCGCCTGGTGCGCCTGATGCAGCGGGTCAATTTCGGCCGCATCGAAGGTCTGCTGATCGTTCGCGGGGAACCGGTCTTCAAGCCCGCGCCGCGCACCATCCAGGCCATCAAGCTCGGTGGAGATCACGGGCCGCGACAGGAAGCGGCGCTGCGGGATTTCCGGCTCGCCGCCGAGGTGATCGAGATGATTGAACGACTCGCTCAACTGGGCGACGGCCGCATCGAGCGTCTCGATGTCCGGCACGGCCTTCCCTTTTTCATGGAGATCGAACAGGAACAGAACGTCGCCTGACCCCGACCGTCACTGACCACCACACGATCGAACATCACAGCACACAGCGCAACCAGCCGGCCGCAAAGCGGAGGCGTTGCGGGTGTCGCGGATATCCGCGAACTCGCATCGCCTCCTTTTCATTTGGCGACTCATCGCGGCACTTTCCGTCGGCACCCGAGCGACCTCCCTGGCCTTCACTCACCCAGCCCGAACCAGGAGCACGCCCATGCCAACGGAAGAACAGATTCACTACCTCATCAAGCAGACCCAGTACAAGGCCCGTCAGATCGCCTGGCGCTATCCGGCGTTTGGCAGCCTCGAGGACGTGCAGCACGATCTCATCAAAGACGTGCTGCGCAGGCTCCCGAAATTCGACGGCCGCCGCGCTGGGTTCAAGACCTTCATCTGCCGGCTGATCAACAACAAGATCGCCACCATGATCACCAGCCACGATGCCCTGCGCCGCGGCAATGGCAGAGGGCGGGGCGATGGCCTTGCCGATTCGTCCTTGGACGATTGGGGCCGGGATGAAAGCGGCGCTTGGGTCAGGCGCGAAAGTACGTTGCAGGAAGATCGCGCCACTGCGCACCTGGGCGTGGTGCGGCGCAGCGACCAGGATCAGGTCGATCTCACGCGCGATACCGCCGCGTTGCTCACATCACTAACACCCGACCAACGTGATCTCTGCCTCCGTCTGCAGGAGCATACGCCCACCGAAATCGCCCGGCAGACAGGCGTGGCGCGTTCGGTCATCTATCAGCGCATCGCGGCGGTGCGCAGCATTTTCATCACGGCGCAGATGAACGCCTATCTCTGACACCGCCTCGCGGACAGTCAACCGCGCGCGGCGGTAGGTAGTGAAGGAGCAACCATCACCTGCATGTCTAGACCCGGAGGTCCGACTCATGATTCCCAAGGCACTGCCCAACCTTTTCATATTCGAACCTGCCGAGCAGTATCACGCCTCGGCAAAAGATCACCTGTCCAGCCATCGCCTCGCGGATTTCCGCAGGTCACCGCTGCTCTACCACTGGAAACAAACCGGTCTGGCCCGCGACGAGGATCGCCCGGCCTACCTCATGGGCCGCGCCGCCCACACACTCATCCTGGAAGGCCGCGAGAAGTTCCTGGCCGAGTATGCCATCGGCGGTCCGATCAACCCGAAGACTGGCGAGGTGTATGGCTCGACCACGAAGGCCTTCGCTGAATGGGCGCAGGCCCAGGGCAAGCCGGTGCTCACCGAAAAACAAGCGCAGCAGATCGAGCAGATGGCAGCGGGTGTGATGGCCCACGAGCTCGCGCAAGAGCTGCTCGTGCTCGGTGTGCCCGAAGCCGTGCTGCGCACGCGATGGCACAACATCGATTGCCAGGTGCGCGTCGACTGGTTCACGCATCTTCCCGGTGCCGCGATCGTTGATCTCAAGACCGCCGATGACCTGACCTACTTCGAGACCGATGCCCGGCGCTATGGCTACCCGCATCAACTGGCGTTCTATCGCTCGATCACCGCTGCGGCCGCCTCCATCGATCCGCGTGACATTCCCGTGCACATGATCGCGGTGGAGAAGAAGGAACCCTTCCGCTGCGGCGTCTGGCGCGTGGGTGAGGACGTGCTCGGCTTGGCGCAGAAAGAGAACGAAGAGGCGATCAAACGACTGCGCCATTGCCGCGAGACGAACACCTGGCCCACCGGCTACGAGGACGTTCGCACATTCGATTGGATCTGAACCAGCGAATCCAACCATCGAGAGCCGGGGCGGGGAGCCGGGGCCGGTGAACGGCCCATTCAACCTCAAGCGCCGCATTTCGCCCTGCCCCGGCCCCCCGGCCCCCGGTCCTCATTCTTGAACACCACCATTCAACCGGAGTCACACCGATGAACCTTCTTTCCCGTATCCAAATCGGCAAACGACCCGCCCCGCGCCGCTGCATGATTCACGGCGTACAGGGCGTGGGCAAAAGCACCTTCGGGGCCTCGGCGCGCAAGCCTATCTTCATCCAGACGGAGGACGGTCTGGGTGAGATCGACTGCGCCAAGTTCCCCCTGGCCCGTTCGTTCGGCGAGGTCATGGATGGCCTCGCCGAACTGCACGGCCAGCCGCATGAGTTCGAGACCGTCGTCATCGATTCGCTCGACTGGCTCGAGCGGCTGATCTGGCAGGAGGTCTGCACCGCCGAGAACGTCACGAACATCGAGAAGATCGGATTCCAGAAGGGCTACACCTTCGCGCTCAACTTCTGGCGCAAGTTCCTCGACGGCCTTGATGCATTGCGCTTCGATCGCGGCATGGCAATTGTTCTCATTGCGCACACCAAGATCGAGAAGTTCCAGACGCCCGAGGACTCAGCCTTCGACCGGTTCACGCCGCGCCTGCACAAGCTGGCGGCGTCCGTGGTGATGGAGTGGTGCGACGAGGTCTTCTTCGCCACCTACTCGACGACCAGTGACCCCAAGAAGATCAAGAACGTCACCGCGCCCGATCGCGTCATGCGCACGTGCGAGGGCCCGACCCACGTCGCCAAGAACCGGCTGCAGATGCCATATGAACTGCCGCTGGAGTGGGCCGCTTACGACTACTTCGCCCGCATGGCCCATCAGGCCGGCGGCGTCGCGGTACCGGCGCAAGCCGAAGCGCCGGTCACTCAGTGATCCTTCCCCTCTCTCGTCATCTCACGCCAAACCAACGTCCACATTCATCAGCCTCAAGGAGCAATCACCCATGGCAACGCTCAACGGATTCAACGCCAACCAGGTCGAACCGTCACAAGACTTCGAACCGATTCCCGCAGGTAAGTATCTGGCTGTCATCACCGAGTCGGAGATGAAACCGACCAAGAACGGCGGCGGCCAGTACCTGCAGCTCACCTTCCAGGTACTCGACGGTCCGTACAAGGGCCGCTGTGTCTGGGCACGGCTGAACCTGCACAACACCAATGCCACGACAGTGCAGATCGCCCGGCAGGAACTCTCGGCGATCTGCCGCGCTGTGGGCGTGATGACGCCCGTTGACAGTGTCGAGCTGCACAACATCCCGCTGGTAATCACCGTCAAGCTGAAGAAGCGGCAGGACACCGGCGACATGGGCAACGAGGTGCGCGGCTATGCCAAACGCGATGCGGCCCCGGCAAGCGCACAGCCGGCGCAGGCGACGAACACCACGCCGCCGTGGCGGCGCTGATCGTTTTCAATGCTTTCTTCCTGCGGGCCTCCTGACGGTGGTTCTCATCGCCAGGAGGCCCGCCTCTTAGGGGCACTTGCACGGAGGCATGGATGCTCGAAGTCGAACTGCCGTTTCCGCCGTCGGTGAACCACTACTGGCGCATGTGGCGCGGCCGCATGGTGATCAGCGAGCGCGGGCTGCGGTTCCGCGCTGATGTGAAAGCCATCCTCGCCGCTCTTGGAGTTCAGCCCATCAGCGGCAACCTGGCCGTCCGCATTGAGGTTTTCCCGCCTGACCGCCGGCGTCGAGATCTGGACAACTTGCTGAAAGCAATCGGTGATTCACTCGAACACGGCGGCGCGTTCCATGACGACAGCCAGATCGTCTGGCTGCTCATTGAGAAAGCCACCGTGGTGCCTGGCGGGAAGGTGGTGGTCAACATCAAGGAGCGACGATGACCCAAGCGATCAAGGACAAACCGGCTGTCACTCAGGCGGAGATCATCGGTGCCGCGCTGCGCTATACCGCCGTGGCAGATTGGTTCGAGGCGCACCCTTGCACCTGGCAGCGGCATATGTCGTTTGACGATGCGATGGATGTGTTCAACCGTGCCGAAGAGGAACTGCGCACCACCTGCGCGGCGGCCTTGCGTCAGCGCGGGCACCGCGCACTCCTTCTCGCAGGCTTTGGCGTTCCGGAGGAGGCGCGGTGAACCTGTTCCGCCCGCCATCCAAGCCGATGGACCTGCGGCCCTACCAGCGCGAGGCGGTGGAGGCGGTCTATCGGCATCTGCGGGAGCGCGATGACAACCCGTGCGTCGTCTGCCCGACCGGCGCAGGCAAGAGTTTGATCATCGCGCAGATCTGCAGCGATGCGGTGACACTTTGGAGCGGCCGGGTCCTGATCCTCGCGCACGTCAAGGAACTGCTCGAGCAGGCGAAGGACAAGCTCGACCAGATCGCGCCAGACCTGCACGTGGGCATCTATTCGGCGGGCCTCAAGCGCCGCGACACCGCGCACCTGGTGATCATCGCCGGCATCCAGTCAGTCCATCAGCGGGCTGAGGCGCTGGGCCACTTCGATCTGGTCGTGGTGGATGAGTGCCATCTCATTGCGCCAGAAGGCGACGGTATGTACCGCCGGCTGCTCGCGGACATGAAACAGATCAATCCGAATCTGCGCGTCATCGGCCTGACGGCGACGCCGTTTCGGATGTCATCAGGCCCGATCTGCGTGCCGCCCCCAGACGGGATTCTCAACGCCATCTGCTACGAGATCAGCGTGCGCGAGCTCATCCGTGACGGCTATCTCTCGCCGCTCAAATCCAAAGCGGGCCGCATGAAGCCGGACTTTCAGGGCCTCCACGTCCGCGCTGGCGAGTTCATCGCTGACGAGGTCGAGAAGCTCATGGATGAGGACGCGCTGGTTCACTCGGCGTGCCGTGAAATCGTCGACAACGTGCGCGCCCAGCAGCGACGCGCCTGCCTGGTCTTCGCCGCCGGTGTTGAGCATGGCAAGCACGTCGCGCGTGTCATTGAACAAGCTTCGGGTGGTGAATGCGGATTCATCGATGGGCAGACACCGTCGCTCTACCGCGACCAGCTCATCCATCGTTTCCGCGAGGGCGATCTGACCTACTTGGTCAACGTCAACGTGCTGACGACCGGCTTCGATGCGCCCAACGTCGACTGCGTGGCGCTCTTGCGACCGACGCTCTCGCCGGGGCTTTATTGCCAGATGCTCGGACGGGGATTTCGGCTGTGTGAGGGCAAGACCGACTGCCTCGTGCTCGACTTCGGCGGCAACGTGCTGCGCCACGGCCCGGTCGATGCGATCCGTGTCACCGATCCATCGACGAAACGCAACGGCATGACGCCTGAAGCGCCGGCGAAGGAGTGTCCCAATTGCCAGGCGTTGATTTCGGCAGGCTACGCGACCTGTCCGGATTGCGGTCATGTTTTCCCACCGCCGGAAAAACGCCGGCACGATGGCGAGGCAAGTGCTGGCGGACTCCTCAGCGGTGAGGTGACGATTCAGGAATACGAGGTCCGCCGCGTCTTCTACGGTGTGCATGTGAAACGCGATGCACCGGCGGATGCGCCGCGCTCGATGCGTGTCGACTATGAGATCGGGTTCAACGATCACAAGTCCGAGTGGATCTGTCTGGAGCATTCTGGATATGCGAGACAGAAGGCCGAGGCGTGGTGGCGTGCCCGCTGCGTGCTGCCTGCGCCGACGAGCGTGGAGGAAGCAGTCGAACTGGCCAGCGCCGGCGCACTGGCTGCGCCGCTGTCGATCAAGGTGCGTTCGGTCGCCGGTGAAAAGTACGACCGCATCGTCGATTGCGAGCTGGCCGCCAAGCCCGACCCGGCCGACCTGTCGTTGCCCGAGCCGCGCGATGAAGGCGAATGGGATCGCTCCGCGCCTGAGCCTGCACCTCTTACGGACTCGGAGGTGCCATTCTGATGGAGCTGCGTGAAGCCGCCAATCTGTACCACCGGGCCGGCCTGGCCGTGCTGCCGGCGCGCCGCGCTGAAAAGCGCCCGGCGATCGGTGCGTGGAAGGAGTATCGCCAGCGCCCGCCGACCGAGGCGGAGGTGTCCGCGTGGTTTGCCAACACGCAGGATGCGCTGTGCATTCTCTGCGGCCGCGTTTCGGGCTCTGGTTCCGGGGGCTTGGAGATCATCGACTTCGATGCCGGCGGCGAGCGTTTCGAAGCGTGGCGGCAGCGCACCCCGGCGGACCTGCTGGCTCGGCTGGTGATCGAGCGCACTCCATCCGGGGGCTATCACGCCATCTACGGATGCGAAACGGAGATCTGCGGCAACCTCAAGCTCGCGCAGCGCCGCCTCGATGACGGCACCGTCGTGACACTGATTGAAACGCGTGGCGAAGGTGGTCTGTTCCTGTGCGCGCCGACGACAGGTTACGAACTGGTCCAAGGCGACCTGTGCGACCTGCCAGTGCTCACCGAGTCTGAGCGTGACACCTTGCTGCAGGCGGCATGGGAACTCAACGAGTATGTGCCGCCTGCGATCGGTGGCGCGCGAGTAGCGCCGACAAGCGATGGAGCATCGCGTCCAGGTGATGAGTTCAACGCGCGAGGCGAGGTGAGCGCCCTCCTCGAGTCGCATGGCTGGTCACGGGTCAAGCACGGGGACAACGAGTATTGGCGTCGGCCTGGCAAGACACGCGGATGGAGTGCCACTCTCAAAGACGGCGTGCTGTTCGTGTTCAGCGCCAACGCTGCACCCTTCGAACCTAACCGTGCCTACTCACCATTCGCCGTCTACACGCTGCTTGAGCATGGCGGTGACTGGTCACGCGCCGCTTCGGCGCTCCGGATCGAGGGCTACGGCACATCAGCATCATCGCCATCCACTGCGCCGCACCCTGCGCTGCCGACGGAGGCAAGTGTTGCGCCCGCGCTCCAGCCACTGACCGTGCGCGAACTGATGGGTCAGTTCCCGCAGCTGCGCAAGCCCGTCATCCACGGTCTACTGCGTGAAGGCGAGACGATGAACCTGATTGCCAGTCCCAAGACCGGCAAGAGTTGGCTCGTCACCGATCTGGCTCTCGCCATCGCGACGGGCCGTGATTGGCTCGGGCAGTTCCGCTGCGAACGTGGCGAGGTGCTCATCCTCGACAACGAATTGCACCAGGAGACCAGCGCCCACCGCATTCCCAAGGTCGCGATGGCGCGTGGCGTTCCCGTCGATGCTTACGCCGACCGAGTCTGGGTCCAGAACCTGCGCGGCTGCCTCCAGGATGTCTTCTCCCTCGGCGAGTACTTCCGAGGTCTGGAGCCTGGGCGATTCAAGGTGATCGTGCTCGACGCCTTCTACCGCTTCATGCCGCGCGACATGGACGAGAACGACAACGGGACGATGGCATCGCTCTATAACCACATCGATCGCTACGCCGACCAGCTCGGCTGCTGTTTCGTGCTGATCCACCACACGACCAAGGGCAACCAGTCGGCCAAGAGCGTGACTGATGTGGGCGCAGGGGCCGGCAGCCAGAGCCGGGCGACTGACACGCACATGGTCTTGCGACCGCACGAAGAAGACGACGCCGTCGTGCTCGATGCCGCCGTGCGCTCCTGGCCGCCCGTCTCGCCACGATGCCTGCGCTGGTCGTTCCCGATCTGGTCGCCTGCAGATGATCTCGATCCCGTCCAGCTCAAGGGCGACGGTGGCAAGAAGCGAAGCGAGAAGAAGGACGAGTGGACGGTGGAAACCTTCGTGCAGGCTTTCATCGGTGATCAGCCCGCCACGCGTTCGGCCATTCTCGACAAGGCCGTGCAGACCGGGCTGTCGCACTGGCTGGCTGACCGCCTGCTGCGTTCCGCCGACACCGATGGACTCGTGCGCAGGCAGGGCGAAGGCAAGAGGAACGAGCCGTTCACCTACCAGGTGACGGCAGCGCCAGCACGGAAGGAGGACGAATGAGAACTCGTTTTGTGATCCATTTTGTGCGCACAAAACAAGTCGATCAGAGTTTCGTTTTGCGTTTTGTTTTGAGCGCACAAAACGAAAGCAGCACGCCGGGTCTCGTTTCGTTTTGTGCGCCCCCTATAGGGGCGCACAAAACGAAACGAACCAAGACCAGCGTGCCCCGCGCCAGAACCCAGCGCAAAACAAAACGAAACAGCCGCCCCACGTTCGCCCACGTCGCGGACCTCCGGAAGTTGGCGAGCGTTGCTACCACCTGTGCCCGTGGCCAACACGGGCCAACGTGGGCCAACGGTGCGAAGAGGCGAGTTCCCCACAATCGCCGCCACGGCGATGTGGGGTGATTGTGGGGAACTCGGCGGCCAATGGTTCCTTCCCGGCCGTTTAACGCCCTGATGGCGATGGGAATAGTCGCGCGTTTCGTTTTTGTTTGTTGCTCTTGCCGAACCCCCGGAACACCCCGATCCCAACCCCCAACTGGAGACCCGGACATGGAAGTCAAACTGATGAACATCGATGATGTGAAGCCCTACGAGGCCAACCCCCGCATCAACGACGAGGCCGTCGATGCCGTGGCGAATTCCCTGCGTGAGTTCGGATTCCGCCAGCCGATCGTGGTCGATGAACAGCGCATTATCATCGTCGGCCACACCCGGTGGAAAGCGGCGCGGAAACTGGGCCTCAAGAAGGTGCCGGTCCATGTCGCCCGCGACCTTGCGCCGGAGAAGGTCAAGGCCTACCGCATCGCCGACAACCAGACGGCGACGATCGCCGAGTGGGACTACGAACTGCTGCCCATCGAACTCAAGGCCCTGGAGGCGGCGGATTTTGATCTCTCGCTGCTGGGATTCGATGTCGAGGAACTGGGTCGCCTCATGAGTGGCGACGTTCATGACGGAATGACCGACCCGGATGATGTCCCCGCTCCGCCGGACGCGGCGATCACGCAGCAAGGCGACCTGTGGATTCTCGGCAACCATCGTCTGCTCTGCGGTGATAGCAGCAAACCGGAAGACCTGGACCGCCTGCTCGACGGCCAGCCGATCCATCTGGTTAACAGTGACCCGCCGTACAACGTGAAGGTTGAACCGCGCAGCAACAACGCCATCGCCGCCGGACTCTCCTCGTTTCAGTCGACCAACAGTCAGCCGCAGAATCACCACCAAGGATTTGATGCGGCACGTGGCGCGTTCAACCCTGATCGCGTGGCGAAGAAGCTGCGCCCCAAAGACAGGCCGCTCGCGAATGACTTCGTCACTGACGAGGCATTCGATGAGATGCTCGATGCGTGGTTCGGCAACATGTCGCGCGTGCTGCTGCCTGGCCGTGGGTTTTACATCTGGGGCGGCTACGCGAATCTCGGCAACTACCCGCCGTATCTCAAAAAACACGAGCTCTATTTCTCACAGGGCATCGTGTGGGACAAGCAGCATCCGGTGCTCACGCGGAAGGATTTCATGGGGGCGTTTGAGATCTGCTTCTACGGCTGGAAGGAAGGCGCAGGCCACAAGTTCTATGGGCCGAACAACGCGACCGATCTGTGGCATGTGAAGAAGGTGAATCCGCAGAGCATGGTGCACTTGACCGAAAAGCCTGTGGAACTGGCCATTCGCGCGATGCAGTACTCCTCGCTGGCCGACGAGAACGTGCTTGATCTGTTCGGTGGCAGCGGCTCGACGCTCATCGCTGCGGAGCAGACGGGTCGCCGCGCGTACCTAATGGAACTGGACGCGCTCTACTGCGATGTCATCGTCCAGCGCTATGAAAAGTTCACCGGGAAGAAGGCCGAGCGTGTTGAAGGCGTGGGCACGATGTCACCGGAGAAAACCCCAACCATCGCGGCCGGGGTGGAAACTCCGGGGGCGGAGGTGAAGTGATGTCAGGTCGTCGGCTCTTCTTCTCCGAGCGCCAGGAACTCGATCATCGCATCTTCAAATGCGGTGATGGAGGCCGGGTAGCCGCGCTTGCGCCTGACCACCAGCACGCTGCGTTCCTTCATGAACTCGTAGGCGACGTTGGCCTGCGTGAACGGCACGCCTTCGCGTTTGGCGATCTCCTGGCCGGTGGTGCCATCGCCTTCCATCGGCGTCTCGCTGACCGCGTGGGCCACGGTCTCGTAGATCGCCCGGCTGCACCGCTGGGTGTAGGTGCGGCCATCGGAGCCAGTGGTGGTGCGCACCAGGTGACCATCGAGGATGGCGAAGGTCACATCGCGATTGGGAAGGTTCGTCTTCATCGCTCACTTGCCCTCCACGCTTCCGGGGGCGGCGTTGTACGCGAAGGAGCCGCGATCGACCTTGGTGAACCGTGCGTCTTTACCTTTCTCTGCGATCTCACGAATGATGGCGGCGTAGATGGTGGCGCTGGGCGTCTTGCCGTTCGTGGACCAGAGGCCCTTGGCGATCATCTGCTCAACCATCTCTTTGCACTTCATCGGACCCCCGGCGTCCTTAAGCATCTGGGCGGCGACATCCAATCCGCTGGGGCCGCGCGTGCTCTCTTTCTTCGCCTTCGGTTCACGCTTGGCCTTGGGCGTTGCGACATCCGTGGTCGCACTTGGCTTCTGGCCCTTGACCTTCTTCTCCATCGCGCTCGCCAGTTCGCCGATCGTCTTGCCGCCGGACTTCGCTGGCTTCCAGCCCAGTGCTTTGCGTCGACCCGCTTCGTCGGTCCTGGTGTACGCGGCGAGCCACGTCTCGCCTGCGGCCTTCGCCGCATCGTCGGTCTCAAAGGTTTCGGCAAGTACGAAGTGTTCGAACTTGCCTTCGCAGATCGACAGTTCCCATCGCTTCTCCTTCTTGTCGTAGCTGGGCACCGCAGCCAGCACTTCGGGTGCGGGCATCAGCGATGTGGCTGGCGTCGCCTTGGGCGTCGCGCTCTTCTTGGTGGCGGGCTTCTTCACGTTGGTGGTCTTCTTGCTCATGGCAATGTTTCCTTTGGCCGTGTTGCGGCTGGCCAGGCCGTTGCCCTCGATGGGGCGTGGAATCAACGGCGGGGCAACGCGCCCCGTCGTCGGTGGTCGATGGTGATCAGGTCTTCAAGCGGCAGGTGGATGTGCTCGCCGCTGGCGGTCCGAACGACGATGGTCGTGTCGTCCTCGATGCCCACGACGAAACCGCTGCTGTTCTCGTCGACGCTGTTGACCACGCGGTCGCCGGGTTTCAGCGGTGTGCCGGCCCGATCGAGGCAGCGTTCGCAGAGCGCCGGGTCGGGCGGTTGCGTGGCGCTTGGATGGCGTCCGCAGGCGAGGCAGGGTCGTGGTGGTTTCGTGTCGCTCATGTTGAATCTCCGTGGCCGCGTTCGGGCTGGCCAGGCCGTGCCTCCGGGGGCTGAAAACAACCAAGGCCCCATTACGGGGCCTTGGTCACTCTGCGAGCAGGTCTTCGATCTCTTTGGGTTCGCTGTTGGAAATGAACGCCAGCGTCTCGATGAGCTTCTCTCTGATGTGCCCGAGGTCGCCCGCGTGCCCCCAGTCTTTGGGGGTCGCTTTCGCATCGGTGCTGTGGCGATCCAGTTCGAGGTCGAGCCAGTCGAGGACGCGGGCGATGTCGTTGCGGCGCTGGTCGTAGGTCTCTTCTGCGGTGGGCTGTTTCTTTGTCATGGCGTGCTCCTGGTTGGTGGTGATGGTTGGCGTGGTGTCGTTTCAATCTTGGAAGCGCTGCATCTCGCGGTAGTAGTCGTGCACCATGCTGTTGCTGCCGGTCTTACCATCGCAGCGGCGTTGAATCTCTTCCGCGATCTTGAAGAGCGCTTCGTCGTCGATGCGTGCCTCGATCTCCCAGGTCTTCCAAGCCTGCTCGTTCTTGGGCTCTCGGATCATGCTGTCGATCCGGATCGTCGCACTTCCGGGGGTGCGTTCGATCGTTACGCGGCCGGCGCTGCCTTCGAGTTCGATGCGTGTGGTTCTCATGGTCGTGGTCCTTTCGTGGTTGGCGTGTCTTGCGGTTCAGTTCGTGGCGTCGGTCAGGAAGAGGTCGCTGGCATCCCAAATCTCGCGGCCGTAGGCGGTGTCGACCAGGTACGACCAGGCGTCGATTCCGTTGCGTCGGAAGGTGCTGACCCGCACGATCCGTCCGGCCTCGCCGTCTTCGCGGCTGACCACCTGCGTGCCCGGTGCCAGGCGTCGGTTCGTTTTCGTTGCGTTCGTCATCGCGTTGCTCCTTTGGTGTGCGAACGACCACATCAGGGCAACTGTTCGAACAAACATCAAGGCCCATTTCGCGATGTGGGCAACTTCATGAGAGAAAGCTGTGATGACCTCAATTCCTTCTGAAACCCCAGCACTTACTACCGCGGGCTCCGTCTCGGTGTCCGGCGGTTCGCCAGGGCGCGATGTCGTGAATCCGGCGGCGATCGGCCCGGACGCCCTGGCTCGCATGCTCGGCCTGCCTGCAGCCACCGTGCACCGGCACGTCGATCTTGGCGCGCCCAGAAATCAGGACGGCACGATGAACCTGATCCAGTACGCCGCCTGGCTCAACCAGCGGCTCAAGGACCACGGCGCTGCCAGCGCCGAGAACACGGAGTGAAGATGGCGATCGATCCCGCCAAGCTGTCGCCAGGCGATCTGCTTCAGATCGTCAATGCCACGCCCCAGGGGGTGGTGCTGTCGCGCGCCAGGCTGCGGAGGCAGATGGATGCGGGGGGTCTGCGTTTCGGTGACGGCACGCACATCCATCTGGTGCGCTACGTCCGCTGGCTGGTGCATGAACTGGAGACGCCGCCCAAGCCCAAGGCCGACTACGCCCAAGCTCGGCGCAAGCAGGCCGAGCGCAACCGCGCCGCCACAAAGGCGGCGCAGGACATCCATCCGATCCCGGAGATCGAAGACTACGAGCGGCGCTTGGCCTGCGGGGAATCGTTCCGTGAGTTTTGCGAGACCTACTTCGCCACCGCATTTCATCGGCGGTGGTCCGATGACCATCTGCGCGTGATCCAGCGCATCGAGAAGGCGGTGCGAGATGGTGGCCTCTTCGCCTTCGCCATGCCTCGCGGAAGCGGCAAGACGACCCTGGCCCGATGCTCGGCGCTATGGGCGATCCTCTATGGCTACCGCCCGTTCGTCTGCCTCATCGGTGCGGCCGATGATCGCGCGAAAGAGCTTCTCCTCCCGGTGAAGAAGCACATCCTCGAGAATCCTCTGCTGATGGCGGACTTTCCCGAAGCGGTGCATCCGTTGCGATCGCTAGAGAACAGTTCAAAGCGGCAGCTTCAGCAGCACATCGAAGGTCGGCTCACGCATGTCCACTGGGGCCAGGAGAAACTCGTCTTCCCGACCATCGAAGGCGATCATCTGCCCCGGAGGCTTCGTGACGAAGGATTGGAAGCCAGTCCTTCGTGCGGTTCGATCATCACGACCACGAGTCTGGATGCCAACATGCGCGGCCAGCAGCACACCCGCGCCGATGGTTCAATCATCCGACCGTCGCTCGTGCTTCTCGACGATCCGCAGACGCGGCAATCGGCCGCGTCACCGACGCAGACACGTCGGCGTGTGGAACTGCTCAACGGCGATGTGCTGGGTATGGCCGGACCCGGAGAGCAGATCGCGGCGGTCCTCACCTGCACGAAGATTTACGATGGTGATCTGGCGGACCAGGTATTGGACCGCGAGCAGAACCCCGAGTGGGAAAGCGAATGCACCAAGCTCGTCTATGCGTTCCCGGTCAGCGAGCGGCTCTGGGAGGACTATCGCCACATCCGTGAGTCGCGCGGACATGCCGCCGCGACACAGTTCTACCGAGAGAACCAGCCCGAGATGGATAAGGGCGCGAGGGTCGCCTGGCCTGAGCGCTTCGATCGCAAGTCGGAACTCTCGGCAATCCAGCACGCGATGAACCTGCGGCTGAAGGTCGGACTGGACGCCTTCGCCAGCGAGTACCAGAACGAGCCGGTCCTCGAACAGTTCAACGATCAGATCCTGACACCCGATCAGGTGTGCGCCAAAGTCAGCGGTCACGCGCGGGGCGAGGTGCCCGGTGGATGCACCAAGCTGACAATGTTCATCGACGTGCACGACAAGCTGCTCTATTACTGCGTCTGCGCCTGGCAGGAGGATTTCACGGGGCACGTCATCGATTATGGCACGTTTCCACAGCAAACGAGGCAGGGTTTTACGCTTGCCAGCGCCCCGCGCACTCTGGGCAGGGCGTTTCCCGGGCATGGCACCGATGGTGCGATCCAGGCCGGCCTGGAGAAACTCGTCTCGACGTATCTCACGCGCGAGTGGCGGCGCGGCGGCGGACTGATGAAGATCGATCGCCTGCTGGTGGACATGGGATACAAGCCCGGGATCGTCGCGGAGGTGAAGCGCAAGGTCGGTGGTACGGCAATGATGCTCGCCAAGGGCCTGGGCATTCGGGCTAGTCGCAAACCACTGTCGAGCTACAGCCGGCACCCCGGCGAGGTGCACGGTCACTTCTGGTACGTGCCCAATGTGCGCCGCACGGGCGAGTTCCCGCATGTGCTGGTGGATGTCAACTACTGGAAGGCGTTCGTGCACACCGGCTTCATCACCGCGGCAGGCGATCGCGGCTCGCTGAATATGTTCGATTGCAAGGGTGATGGCCACGATCTCTTTGCCGAGCATGTCGCGCGTTCGGAGTCCTGGGTGGAGACGACAGGACTGGGGCGTGTGGTGCGCGAGTGGTCGCCGCGTCCGACTCGGCCGGACAACCACTGGTTCGACTGCATGGTCGGCTGCTGCGCCGCCGCATCGATGTGCGGCGTGAAGACTTCCGGCGAGACCGCGCCCATCCGAGAGCGCAAGCGATACACCCAGGCGGATCTGAGGAGGGCTGATTGATGTCCGAAACCAACTCCAATCGCAAGGCATGGCCGCCTTCGCTGCAGGACGACGACACTTCACGCGGGCTTGAATGCCGCGAATGCGGATGCAGGCACTTCTACGTGGACCATACGCGCAAGGCACATCGGATGATCATCCGATACCGGCGCTGTCGGCACTGCGGGCGGCGCGTCACGACCTGCGAGCGAGTCATGTCCACTGATCAGTGACGTTTTTTTTCCATATCTGGAACCCGCGCGACATTCGACCATTGTCACGCCGGACACATCGCGCTGCGCCTCAGTAGGTAGTTGAGGAGGCAACGCAATGTCTGACGACCTGAAAGACGCCATCAAGGAAAGCGCTCAAGGCCCCAAGAAGGCCAGCGGTGATGGCGTCAGCGCCGAGCAGCACCCACTGCCCGACCAAATCGAGGCGGACAAGTATTTGGCCGCCAAGGAAGCGAAGAAGAATCCCGTCAAGGCATTCACCCGCGTGAAGATCGTTCCCCCTGGAGCCGTTTGATCCATGCGATTCTGGCCCTGGTCCAAAACGAAGTCGGTGAAGGCGTCAGCGCCGGCGCGGGTCTTGCGCGCCAGGTACGACGCCGCCCAGACGACCGCCGACAACCGCCGGCACTGGGCCAACGCCGATGGGCTTTCGCCCAACACGGCGATGAGCGCCGAGGTGCGCCGCGTGCTGCGCAACCGCGCCCGTTATGAGGTCGCCAACAACTCCTACGCTCGCGGCATCGTGCTGACGCTGGCCAATGACGTGGTGGGCACCGGCCCGGGTCTGCAGATGCTGCTGGAGGACGCGGGTGTCAATCGCATCATCGAAGAATCGTTTGCCGCCTGGGCCGATGCCGTTGGACTGGCCCAGAAGCTGCGCACCATGAGAATGTCGCGGGCCGAGAGCGGCGAAGTCTTCGCGCTGATGGTGAACAACCCGGAGATCGATCACCCGATCCAGCTCGACCTGCGGCTTGTCGAAGCCGTGCGCATCGCATCCCCCAGCGCTGCGCCTGTGATGATTCCCTCTTCAGGGCGACTTCCAGAGATTGACGGCATCGTCTTCGACGCCGTCGGCAATCCGATCGAGTACCACCTGCTGCGATATCACCCTGGCGACCTGCACTTCTGGTCCGCCGGCAGGGAATACGAACGCATCCCTGCGGAGACGATGATCCACTACTTCCGGCCCGACCGGCCTGAGCAGGCCCGTGGCGTGCCGGACATCACGCCGGCGCTGCCGCTGTTTGCCCAGTTGCGTCGCTACACGCTGGCTGTACTCGCTGCCGCTGAAAGCGCCGCCAACATCTCCATCGTCATGAAGACGAACATCCCCGCCGGAGGCGAGGCCGCCGAGGTCGAGCCGATGACGGAGATGGAGATGGTGCCCAACACGGCGCTCTTCAGCCCCGAAGGTTGGGAGCCGTCACAGATCAAGGCCGAGCAGCCGGCGACGACCTACGAGATGTTCAAGCGGGAGATTCTCAACGAGATCGCTCGTTGCCTGAACATGCCCTTCAACGTCGCGGCAGGCAACTCCTCGGGCTACAACTACGCCTCGGGGCGTCTCGATCATCAGACCTATTTCAAGAGCATCCACATCGAGCAGTCGCACCTCGAAGCGGTCGTGCTCGATCGTCTTCTCCATGCCTGGCTTGCGGAGGCGGTGCTCATCGAAGGGCTACTGCCCCAGTCGATGCGCACGCTCAGCGCATCGAAGGAGCGCTTGCGGGGGTCGCATCAGTGGTTCTGGGATGGACACGAGCATGTCGATCCGGCCAAGGAGGCGAACGCTCAGGCCCAGCGTCTGGCCAATCACACCACCACACTCGCTGCCGAGTACGCACGCCAAGGCAAGGACTGGGAAACGCAATTACGGCAGCGGGCTCGCGAACAGGCGCTGATGCGCGAGTTGGGTCTACAGGAGCAGCCTGTACCGAACCCGGCTCAGACCTCTGACACCCGCGACGAAGACGAGGACATCCAGGTCCTCAAGGAGGACCGATGACCGCGCCTGCCCATCAAAACATGAATGAAGTTCCCGCCGGCCTCGCCTTCGCGTGTGGCTCTGTCTGCCTGGATGTGCAGGCTGCAAGCGCCGAGGAATCGCCTGCAGGAGAAAAGCTGCCTCGGTTTTCGATGGTCGCCTACACCGGTGATGCCATGCGAGTCGACGGCTGGCGCAATCCCGTAGTCGTCGACTTGCAAGGCCTCGCGATCCCGTCGCAGCGCAGGCCGATCCGCTTTGGCCACAGCATGCACGCCGGTGTGGGACACACGGAGCGCATCTCGGTCGAGGGCGGCAAGCTCATCGCCGAAGGCCTCGTGTCGCGTGACACGCCCGCCGCCAAAGAAATAGTCACGAGCGGCAAGCGCGGCTTCCCGTGGCAGGCCTCCATCGGCACCACTGTGCACGAAGTCGAACACGTCAAGGCCGGCAAATACGTGATGGTCAACGGCCGGCGCTTTGAAGGGCCTGTGTATGTGGCCCGCAAGACCACACTCGGAGAGATCAGTTTCGTCGACCTCGGGGCCGACGGTAACACCACCGCCAACATCGCCGCTGCTTCCGGAGGTACCGGTGGTGGCGGCACGGAGTCCATCATCATGTCTGAAAGCAACACGAACGCCAGCGTGCTCAACCCGTCCGCCTCCAGCGCGGAGGCCGCATCCGCCTCGCCCGGTTCGTCAGGCACGCTTGGCACACCCGGCAAGATCACCGCCGCGATCACCACCGGTGGTGCAGGCGCTTCCGACGGTGCCGCGAACGGAGCGGATCTGGAACAGATTCTCGCTCGTTCTCGCGCGGAGCATGACCGCCGCACCCGCATCGTCACCATGACGGCCAAGATCGCCACCGATCGCCCCGAATTGGCCGATGACCTGGACCGGATCAGCAAGGCGGCGCTCGAAGCGAAATGGGACGTGCAGCGCTACGAACTCGAAGTGCTGCGTCTTTCCCGCCGCGCCCCGGGCATCATGGTCCGGCAGGCCGTTGCCAGCGATGCACAGGTGCTCGAGGCGGCGCTGTGCCTCTCTGGTGGTCTTGAGGACGTGGAGAAGCAGTATGCCGAGCCGGTGCTCCATGCCGCCGGCCAGCGCTACCGCCACGGTCTGGGCCTGGGCGAACTGCTGCTCACCTTCGCGCAGGCCAACGGCTATCACGGCGCGGGCCGGTCGGATATCCAATCCCTTTTGCGGTTTGCTTTCGCGGCCCCCGGAAGTAGCACACTGGAAGCATCCGGTGGCGGTCCCAGCACGCTGAGCCTTCCTGGCATCCTCTCCAACGTGGCGAACAAATTCCTCCGCGCTGGCTTCGAGGCCGTCGAGTCAACGTGGCGCGAGATCGCCGCGATCCGGCCCGTGCGTGACTTCAAGCAGGTGTCCAGCTACTCGCTCACCGGCGGCTTCCAGTACGAGGAGGTCGCCCCGGGCGGTGAACTCAAGCATGCGACGGTCGGTGAGACGAGCTACACCAACCAGGCCCGCACCTACGGTCGCATGTTCTCCATCGACCGGCGCGACATCATCAACGATGACCTCGATGCCCTGACCGCCGTGCCGCGCCGGCTGGGCCGTGGCGCGGCCTTGAAACTCAACGAGGTCTTCTGGACCGCTTTCCTCGCCAACTCGGCCTTTTTCTCCTCTGGCAACAAGAACTACGCCGAAGGTGCTGACACCGTGATCGGCATCGATGGCCTCACGGCGGCGGAACTCCTGTTCCTCAACCAGGTCGATCCGGACGGTCACCCGCTGGCCGTGTCGCCGATGATCCTGCTCGTGCCCAACGCGCTGCTGGTCAAGTCATCGCAGCTGATGAACTCGACCGAGCTGCGCGACACGACTGCCAACACCAAGTTGCCGGTGAGCAACCCGCACGCGGGCAAGTTCAAAGTCGTGCGCTCAAGCTACCTGTCCAATGCGACCTACACCGGCGCATCGGCCAAGGCGTGGTATCTGCTGGCCGACCCCAACGACATGCCCGTCATCGAGGCCGCATTCCTCAACGGCCAGGAGCGGCCCACCGTCGAGAGCGCCGACGCCGACTTCAACATGCTCGGCATCCAGATGCGCGGCTATCACGACTTCGGCGTCGCCCTTCAGGAGCCGCGCGGTGGCGTGAAGATGAAGGGCGAAGTGTGAGGTCTGATCGTCTTGCCGCCCGCTCTGTGACTTGATCTTCCTTCAACCACCTTCATGGAACCACTCTCATGACTGCCACTTTCATTCAAGAAGGCGACGCGATCGACTACACGCCCAGCGCCGATGTGGCCGCCGGCGCGGTCGTCGTGCTCGAGGACCTCATCGGCGTGACCAAGCGCCCCATCCCCGCGAACACCCTGGGCGCTTTGCATGTCGCCGGTGTCTTCGAGTTCCCCAAGGAGGCCGGCTCCGGCACCGAGATCGCCGCCGGTGCCATCGTCCACTGGGATGCCAACGCCCAGGTGGCCTACGCGTCCATCGGCGGTTCAGCCAGTGACAAGCTGCTGGGCAAGGCGGTGCTCGCCGCCGGTGAAACCGATGAGACCGTTCGCGTTCGCCTGACGCAGTAAACCCGGTTCTCCGCAGCCAGCAGCCTCGGAGGTCGATGTGACGACGCCCTCGAACATGCTCAAACGCGGGTCGGACTGGCTACAGCAGATGCGCACCGTGCACATGAGCAGCCAGGTCGAATATCACGCTGTCGTCAGAGATGGCGATCCGCCACAGGTGCTCACGGTCATCGCCACCTTCGGGCAGACTCGATTCGAGATCGTGGATGAGGTTTCCGGGGGAGGCTTGACCGTGGGTGCTCATGTGTGGGACTTCCTGATCCTGGCCGATGACCTGGGCCTTGCGCCGATCCCGGGCGATGCGATACATGCCAACGGCCGCCGGTACGAGGTTCTGAAGTTCGGGCAGGACATTCACGGCTGGCGTTGGAGCGACCCGTATCGCACGACGTATCGGATTCACACCAAGGACACCGGAGTAGCGATGTGAGTGCGGAACCGATCACTAGCGTCAGCGGCATTGAGCGGCGTCTGGATGCCATCGAGCGGAAGCTTGATCGCATCGACGAATCGATCCGTGGCAACGGTACGCCTGGCATCAATGTACGACTCGATCGCCTGGAGCAAAGCGCGAGCCGCCAACGTCGGGTGATCTGGTTGATCATCGGCGCGATGGTGACGGCAACGACAACGAGCCTCATCGCTTGGATCAAAGGATGAAGTCATGAGTTTGATCACCGACATCGCCGACGCCGTTACCGCCGAGATCAATGGCGGAGCCTTCCTGCCGGTGCAGGCACAGCGGCGCGTGCTGCCTGAGTTCGATCTGGCGGAACTGACCCAGATGAAGGTCTGTGTGGTGCCCAAGAGCCTGCGCATCACCGGTGCGACTCGCGCGGCCAGCCAGTACGAGATCGCCATCGACATTGGCCTTCAGCAGAAGCTGACGCCCGGTGACACGGATGTCGATGCCCAGGTCGCCACGCTGGGAATCATGGTCGATGAGATCGTCGATCACCTGCGGCAGCGGCCGCTGGTCGGCGCTCCATATGCGACGTGGGTGTCGATCGAGAACGAGCCGGTTTACGCACCGGATCACTTGGCCGAGCAACGTGTGTTCACCAGCGTGCTGACGGTGACCTACCGCGCGGTGAAGTAGCGAAAGAGCCTGGGGATTTCATCGAGCAGTGGAGCATCTATGTTCGGCTTTGAGATCACCAAGCTGTTCTTCGACAAAAAGGCGGTGACGGGCCGGACTGACAAGGCGACCAGGCAAGTACTCAGCCGATTCGGTGCCTTCGTGCGTCGCACCGCGAAATCAAGCATCCGTCCCCGGAAGGCTCCGAGTCCACCTGGCTCGCCACCGTCGAGCCACACCGGTCTGCTGAAGAAGTTCATCTTCTTCGGCTACGAACCGAATCGTCGCTCCGTCGTCATCGGGCCGGCGAGGTTGAACCAACGAGGACGCGGTGCCGCGCCAAGCCTCCTCGAATACGGCGGCATGACCGCCGCCAAGGG
The DNA here is from genome assembly GCA_964649195.1 of uncultured Phycisphaeraceae bacterium. GTDB lineage: Bacteria > Planctomycetota > Phycisphaerae > Phycisphaerales > Phycisphaeraceae > JTS-RE9. The sequence continues at coordinate 39,280 of CAZYPK010000007.1, read as the reverse complement.
CAAACGCAAACGGGCCCGCTACAAGCCTCGCCCCTACATGGGCCCGGCCTTCATCAAGGAACGAATCAAGATGCCCGCGCTCTGGCGGAATTCGATCAAGTAAGGAGTCCTTCAATGTCACAGACATTCTTGTTGGGCATGAACGCGAAGATTTATCAGGGCGCATCGGGCGCTCTGCTTGCAGCCCTGACGGAGATGGGCAACGTCAAGGACGTGTCGCTCAACCTCGAAGCGGGCGAAGCGGACATCACCACTCGCGCCAACCAGGGCTGGCGTGCCACCGCGCCAACGCTGCGTGAATGCACCGCCGAGTTCGAGATGCTCTGGAAACCCGGTGACGCGGGCTTCGAAGCGATCAAGACCGCGTTCCTCACCGCATCGACTCTTCGCCTGGCGGTACTCACCGGCGAGCGCGACGCGCCGGGCACCGAGGGACCGTTGGGTGACTTCTCCATCACCAACTTCAGCCGCAACGAACCCTTGGAAGAGGCCGTGATGGTCAGCGTGACCGCCAAGCTCGCCGAGTTCGATGAATGGGTTGAAATCCCAGAAGGATCAGGACCATGAAGACTTTCAATGATGCTGCTGGTCGAACGTGGACCCTCGCCCTCACCTTGGGCACGGCCATGCATGTCAAGGCCAAGCTCGAGGTGGACCTGCTTCAGATCGAGATCGGCGATCCGCCGCTTCTTACCCGACTGGGTACGGACGAGATGCTTTTGGGCGAGGTGCTCTGCGCACTGCTTGAGCCGCAGTTCGAGGCCCACAAGGTGACTGCTGAGGATGTGAGGAACGCGTTCGATGGCCGCACGCTGCTGGCAGCGCAGAAAGCGTTCTATGAGGAACTGATCGATTTTTTCCAGTCACGCGGCCGCATGGACAGAGCGAAAGCGGTCGCGAAGCAGATGAAGCTGATCGAAGCCGCGATCACCGCGATCGAAAAGCGCATCGACGGGATCAACGTCGAGACCACGATTGCTGGCGTGATGTCTGGCGCATTGCCGGTGGCCTGAGCCTCGGGCCGGGCGACCTGAATGCGCTGACTCTGCGGCAACTCCTGTGGATGGCTGAGGGATTAGGTCGCGAGCGGTGGGCGCATACCTCGCTGATCTGTGCCCTCATCGCCAATGCCAATCGTGACCCGAAGAAGCAACGTCCGTTCAGACCCGACGAATTCAATCCGTATGCCGAGCGCCGAGGGACGGCACTCGATGCGGACGTGATCGAAGTGAACAGCACCACCATCGGACTCTTGCGCGCGGCTTTCGTAAGCCGAGGACGCAAGAGTTCCAACGAAAGGAATCGAACATGAAATCACGCCCCCGGAAGACCATCATCGCCATCGCCATTCTCATCGTCCTCGCAGTTCTGGCGATCCCTGCGTGCCAGTCGCCTGGAAGTGACCCTGCGCTGCCGGTGGTCACGCCGCAGCAAGTGGCGCTGATCGAATCGCAGCTGCAGCAGAGCCGCGAGGCGCTGACGGCACTACCCGCCGAGGACCCCGGCCGCATCGCGGCTGAGAAGAAGATCACCGAACTGGAAAAGCTCGTTACCACCTACAAAGCCAACCTCGAAAAACAGGCAGCGTCCGGCATCGGTGAACCTGAAGCCTCGATCACCGCCGGCGCTCAGACCGTCGCGCCCTTCCTGCCGCCGCCTTGGAATGCCGTTGCACTCATCGCCGGTGGTCTGCTACCTGGCGTTCTGGGCTGGGTGCGGGAATCGCAACTTCGCAGACAAACCGAACGCGCCGGCCAAGACCTCGCCCGAGCGATTAAGGCGGCTGCAATCGCCAACGGCGGTGTGCTCGACTTCACTGATCTGACCGTCCGTGAATCGCTCAAGGCGGCGATGCCTGACGATGCCCGTGCGATCGTGAAGGACGCCGGAGCGAACGTTCCGCTGCCATTCATCGTTGAAACGCCCCCGGTGCCCCCGGTGTCCACCGCTGCGGCAGCCTGATTCATGGCAAAGGAGTGCTGTGAACGATGGCCACGACTCAAGGCATCCGAGCAGGCCGCGCATTCGTCGAGCTGTTTGCCGACGACAGCCGACTTGTGCGCGGTCTGCGCGCTTCTGAGCGGAAGATCAAAGCGTTTGGCTCTTCCATTCGCAAAATGGGCATGAAGCTCACCGCCATCAGCGCGGCAGCGATGGCACCCTTGGCAATCAGCACCCGCACTTTCGCGGGCTTTGAGCAGCAGATGGCCCGCGTTCGGGCGCTCACTGGTGCGTCTGACAAGAATTTCAAGCGGCTCAGCGACGCCGCCAAACGCCTGGGCGAACAGACCGTCTTCTCCGCATCGCAGGCCGCAGAGGCGATGAGCTTCTTCGCATTGGCCGGGTTCGATGTGGAACAGATTCTCGGCGCAATCGGTCCTGCGTTGGACCTCGCCGCTGCCGGACAGATTGAGATTGCTCAGGCCGCCGACATCTCCGCCAAGATCATGGCGGGCATGGGCCTGACCGCCGATGAGCTCGCGCGGTCGGTCGATGTGCTCACCAAAGCGATGACCACCGCCAACACCGACCTGGGCCAGCTTGGTGACGCGATGAAGTTCGTCGGACCTGTCGCCAAGAGCGCGGGACGTGGCCTTGAGGAAATCGTCGCGGCGATTCAGCTCCTTTCCAATGCCGGCATCCAGGGCGAGATGGCAGGCACCACTTTGCGTGGCGCTTTGCTGGCGCTGACTAGTCCGACGAAAGAGGCAACTGACGAACTCAAGCGAATGGGTGTTCGCGTACTCGATGCGCGAGGCAACGTGCGGGCGCTGGCCGACATCATCGATGACATGAACAAGGCGATGCAGGGCTTAGGCGGCGGGCAGAAGCTGGAGATCATCGGCCGCATCTTTGATGCAAGGCAGGCTGCGGGTTTTGCGGAACTGCTCGCTCAGGGTGGAGACCGCCTGCGCCAGTTCACGGATGCGCTGGGTGAATCGCAGGGCGTGGCGGCGAAGATCGCAGGAATACAACTCGACACTCTGATCGGCGATGTGACGATCCTAACGAGCGCATTCGAAGGCTTGGCGATCGCTATCGGTGAAGCGCTAGGCGATGTTTTGCGGCGCATGACGCAGGCGATGACGCGGGCCGTGGGCATGATCGTGCAGTGGGCCAAGCAGAACCGCCAGGTCATCGAGACCGTGGCGAAGATCACGGCGGTGGTCCTGGCCGCTGCTGTGTCGCTCATCCTGCTGGGCGCAAGCATCCACGGCCTCGGTTCCATGATCGGGGTGCTCATCACGGCCGTCACGAGTGTGGCATCGGTATTCAAATTGCTGGCCGGTGTAATCGCCTTCCTCGTTTCACCCATCGGCGTCGTCATCGCGGCATTGGGTGCGCTTGGCGGCTACCTCATCTACATCACTGGCGCGGGCGGAAAAGCGCTCCTCTGGCTGGGTGACCGATTCCGGGGGCTGCAGGAGACGGCGACCTCTGCATGGCGCGGGATCGGGGATGCACTCGTCGCCGGTGACATCGGCCTGGCCGCGAAGATTCTCTGGCTGACCCTCAAGATGGAATTCCAGAAGGGCATCAACGTCCTCAAAGCGGCGTGGATGGGTTTTAAGCACTTCTTCATCGACACCGGCAACAAGGCGTTCTTCGGCCTTCTGGCCGCAGGCGAGATCGTCTGGCACGGACTTCAAATCGCCTGGATTGAGACCATCGCCTTCTTCAAGAGGCTCTGGCACAGTTTTGCATCGAGTGTGGCCAGTGTCTGGCGCAGCGTCGTGGGCTGGGTCGAGCGCCGCATCCATGATGTGCACGGTGTGGTCGACAGCGGCTTCGACGCCGAGGAGGCGAAGCGCATTTCTGAAGCCAATGAAGATGCAGACCTCAAACAGATTCAGAGCGACAAGAACTCTGCCCTCGCACAGGTCGAACGCGACCGTGAGGCCAAGCGCCGTCAGGAGTCTGCGTTGCATGAAGAGACGCTGGGTCTGATCGGGCGCGAGTACGAAGACGCCAGAGGTCGGCTCAATGATGAAGCCGCCAATCAGCGCGAACAGTCCGAGGCTGCCCTGAAGCAGGCTCGCCAGGAGTGGCTCGAGGCACTCGATGCGGCACGGAGCAAGCGTGTGGAAGCGGAAGCCGCTACAGGCCCAGAGGGTGTCAACGGCCCTGAAGACATCATCGCCAAGACTCGCAAGGCGCTCGATGGCCTCGGTGACGTTGGACTGCTCATCGAAGACCAAGCCGAGAAGATCGGCGTGCGCGGCACATTCAACGCTGCGCCCGGGAGTCTGCTCGGATTGCAGACCAGTGGCAAGACACAGGAACGAATCGCAAAAGCCGCCGAGGAGACCGCCAAGAACACCGAGCGTATCGAACGGGCGATCAACGACCACTCGATCGCCTTCGCCTAATAAAAGGAATGTCCACCCATGCCCGTCACCGTGCAAGAGCGATATGGCAGAAGAGTCAGCGACCAGAGCGCTGAACTGCTGTACCTCGTTCGCGGCACAGCAGACGCCGGCGCTGCACGAACCGCGCTCCTCACTGGTGCGCCTGCCACCTACGAAAGCCTGCCCCGCGATGATGCCGAGGTCGAGGAACTCGAAGGACTCGATGCCTACCTCGGCACCGTGCGGTACGCCGCACCTGATGGTCAGGCCCCGGAGACCGGTGAGTCTTCCTTCTCCTTCGACACCTCCGGCGGATCGCAGCACATCACGCAGTCCTTGTCCACTCCTGGAAGTTACGCACCGCCAGGAAAGACCGCACCCAACTTCGGTGGCGCGATCGGCGTCACGCAGGACAACGTGGAGGGTGTGGACATCACCGTGCCGGTCTACACCTTCTCCGAGACTCACTACCTGCCCAACAGCACGGTCACCAACACCTACAAAGGCACGCTCTTCAATCTGACCGGCAAAGTGAATAACGGCGCATTCAAGGGTCTGGCCGCAGGCGAATGTCTCTTCCTTGGCGCTTCAGGTTCTCGCCGCGCGTCGGAGGACGACTGGGAGATCACCTTTCGCTTTGCCGGATCACCCAACAAGACCGGCCTCACCATCGGCGACATCGTTGGCGTGAACAAGAAGGGCTGGGAATACCTATGGGTCCGCTACCAGGACACAGAGGACGCCGCCGCCAAGATGCTGATCAAAAAACCCATCGCCGCCTTCGTGGAGAAGGTCTACGAGGAAGCAAGCTTCGCAGCGCTGGGAATTGGTACCTGACGGAGATCACTCATGGGCGACGACCTGAAAAAAGTGCAACCCGGCAACCCGCTGGTCATCCCGGCCGCGACGTTCAACGCCTTCATCGACGCGGCGCAAGATCATCGCCGTCGTCAGCGTGGCGTCGGTCGCGAGAGCCAGTCGGTCTTTCACCAGACCGGGATCATCCTCGTGCGCAACGATACCGGTGATCATCTGGATCGCTTCTCTGCAGTGGGCATCAGCGGCCCGATCATCAGCCCGACCGACAACGAAGACGAGTTCAAGAACCGCGCCACCGCCGTCGGCGTGACACCCGCAATCTCCACGCACCGTGGAAGGTTCGCCATCTATCTCGAACCGGTCGCTGCCGGGGCCATTGCGCCAGCCTGTGTGAGCGGCGTCATCCCTTGCCAGATCGACGTGGTCCATACATCGCATCGCCGTGCTGATGTGATTCAAGATTCGACCACACTCACCAGCGGGCACCACGGCGGCGCGGAAATCCTCTGGAAGGAATCCGGCGAGGGCGTTAAGTGGGCCATCCTCAAGATCGGTCTGCCCGTGCCCCTGGCTGTCACCTTCGATGTGCGTCTCGTGCAGGTGGGCAGCACCAGTGTGGAGGACGGCGAAGAAGACCCCGATGCCGGCATCAACGGTGAAGAGGACTGCTCCTTTCAATACGACCTCTATGACATTCACACCAACGAGCTGCTCAACAAGAATGGCCCCTTGGAGCCGCAGATCACCAACATCCGGCCAGCGCTGACACAGATGGAAGCGGCCACGCGGGGCACGGCCTACTGGACCGTGCAGGACAGCGAGATTGTCGTCGCTCTTGAGGAAGCGTTCGAACGGCCCACGCCACGCGCCGAGCAGTACGTGGTGACTTCGCTTCGGTGTGGCTACGGCTCCTCAGGAAGTGGATCAGGCAGCGGCTCTGGCAGCAGCGGTAGCGGTTCCGGCAGTTCAAGTTCCGAGGGCGCGGGGTGTGTGATCACATACCAGACGGCGCGGGTGCTTTATCCCGCAGGCACACGGATCGAGCCGGGACCGGAGTTCACGATTGAGTGCGACTGCGGATCGGAGGGATCGCCATGATCACCTTCGATCGCATCATCTGCATCAACCTCGACCGGCGAACAGACCGCTGGCAGCGTTTTCAGGAGCATCTGGCCGATTCGGATTGGCCACTCGGATGTGTTGAGCGATTCAGCGCCATCGACGGGCAGCGGGTGGAGCCACCCAAGTGGTGGCGCATTGGAGCCGGCGCGTGGGGTTGTCATCAGTCGCATGTCGCCGTGATGCAGCGCGCGATACAGGATGGCGTGGGATCACTATTGATTCTCGAGGACGACGCTTTTCTCGTGCAGGGTTTTGCCGAGCGGTTGTCAGCATTCCTTCGCATCGTGCCCCAGGACTGGGACGGCTTGATGCTCGGTGGCCAGCACCTGGAACCGCCGGAGATCATCACGCCGATTCACGGCATGACTCCTGGCCTGCTGCGCGTCCGTAACGGCAACCGCACCCATGCCTACGCGCTGCGGGGCCAGTACCTGCTCGCCGCCCACCAGCATCTGTGCGATTACGCGGACCACGCCAAGCGCCCACGCTTCCACGTCGATCACCGCCTGGGCATGCTGCACAAGCAGTTCCGCATCTACGCGCCAGAGCCTTGGCTCATAGGCCAGGCTGCGGGCGAGAGTGACGTGGCCACCCAGCAATGGACGCAGCGATTCTGGAACCTGCGACCGGAAAGGAGCACCGCGTGCGCTACGGCCTCCTGACCTATTCCACCAACAATCTCGGCGACGACATCCAGTCGCTGGCTGCACAGCGGTTCCTTCCACGAGTGGACACGTTCATCGACCGCGACCGGCTCGACAGATACCGTGACGGGAAGCTTACGGCGCTGATCTGCAATGGTTGGTGGACCCATCGCTCCGCGACCTGGCCGCCGCCGCCGGTGATCAAACCGCTGCTGATCTCAATGCACATCTGTGATGCTCCCGCCGTCATGAAGCAGTTCACGTCGCCCTCGCTGCGCACGTTCTATGAGAAACACGGTCCTGTCGGCTGCCGCGACACTCGCACGCTTGATTTGTTCCAAGCCGCCGGCGTGCGTGCCTACTTCTCCGGATGCCTCACGCTGACACTGCCGCGCTACCACGGCCCACGGCAGGGCCCGGTGGTATTCGTCGACGCTTTGGGTCCCAACGATTGGCCCCGCATCTGCTCGGGTGCGGGTGATGCATGGTGGCAAGCCATACCCGCATCAGTCCGCCGCGATGCCTTCTTTGTTACGCATCACCTGACGTTGCCGTGCAGCGCGGAGCAACGGTTGGAGCGAGCGCGAATGCTCCTAAACCTCTATCGCACCGCGCGGCTCGTCGTCACCGGTCGAATCCACTGTGCGCTGCCTTGCCTGGCGATGGGAACGCCTGTCGTGATGATCACCCCTGACGGCGGATTGTCCCGCCTGACAGGCCTGAGCGATCTGCTCACCATTCGCATGTACTCAGCCGTGATCGACGGACGATGGAAACTCGACTGGTTCGCACCACCGCCACCAGCCGACATTGAATCGCTGCGCGGGCCATTGATGGATCGGTGCGAGTCTTTCATCGACTCGACCTCCGAGGTGGTGCCAGCATGAACACATTGACCCTGCAAGTATTCGACGATCGCGCCGAGCTTTACCGCCAAGTGCGGCCCATTCGCGCTGTCCAAGTTCTCTGTGAGAGGGCAATTTTATGATTCACGTTGCCATTGCAGCGGATCGCTCTTATTGGCCTTACGTTCGGACGCTGCTCAACTCGATCGTGGCGCATGCGTCGCAGTCCGTTACCGCACACCTTCTTGTGCGTGACGTATCCGAAGCGGTGCAGTCTGCACAAGCCTGGGCATCGGAAAAGCTGCAGATCAACTTGATCGACACGACGGGGTACCTCGACGGGGTTCGACTCTTTCTGGGCGGCCACACCACCCGTGCGACGATGGATCGGCTGCTGTTGCCAGAGCTGCTTCGTGAGCCAGCGGTGGATCGCGTGATCTATCTCGATGTGGATGTGCTGGTCCTTGCCGATCTGCTGGCTCTGTATGAACGCGACACCGGTCCGACTGGCATCCTCGCTCGTCCCTCTGAGCACCCTGGCTTCTCCACCGTCGGTCGTTGCCTCAGTTCCTGGCGTCATGACAACATCGATCAGGTGATGCCGCACATCGATTCACACTGGCCCAGCTTCAATGCTGGCGTCATGTTGCTCGACTTTGCGCGCCTTCGCGAGCGCAACTTCGTCGCCCAAGTCACACGCTTCGTCCATGACCTGGGGGTCAACGATCAGCTCGCCTGCGCCATGTACGCGCGCGGACAGTTCGGTCGCCTCGAACCGAACTGGAACGTCATCGTCGGCACCGACCACGCCCGCATCGCACCGTGGCACATTCTCCACTGGGCGGGACCGGTCAAGCCGTGGTCATCACACGCCGCGCTTCACGACAGATGGAAGAAGTACGCCTCAGGTTCCATAGTCCAGACAGAAATGTCTACGTTAATCATGAGCCAGGCCGCATCAACTCGTACTTCATATTGATCCAACGAAGAGCAGGACCGCATGATCACCACCGACAAGATGTTGCTGCCGTTGCCACCGATCCTCTCGCGCCGAGGTGCTTTGCCGCGCACGCTCGTATTCAGTTCAGTCGGTGATCGTGGTCATGCGATTCGTTCCTGGCTCGATGACACAAAGTGCAATTACCGAACAGCAGTCGTTTACTACGGCAGCGATCCCGACAGCCGGTGGGCGAAGCACCTTCAGAAGACTGCGGACCACTTCGACATCCACGCCGGTGGCAAGTTCCAGAATCTGCTCTGGTGGATCGATCAGAATCCCAGGTTGCTCGACGACTTCGATTACGTGTTTGTGGTTGACGATGATCTGGCCATCACCCCAGACACGGTGGGCCGCATCGTCCGTACTGCCCGTGAATACAGCCTGCCCGTCGCCTCACCGAGCCATAGTCCATTGGGCCGCATCTCGTGGCCACACATGGCCAGTCGAGGTTCAGGGCGGCGAGTTAATGAACCAGCCGCTGGTGTGGCGCTCACCAACTTCGTCGAGATGACCTGCCCGCTCTTTGAGGTCGAAGCGCTACGGACCTTCCTCGATTACCTGCGGCCCTTCGCGTCCCAGCTCATCGGTTGGGGCACCGACTGGATCATCAGTTCCGCCTGCTACACCGCTGCCCGTCCATTCGGCGTTTTGCACAACGTGAGCGTGACCAATCCGTGGGCGCGTGGACCCGACGGCCGCGAGATTGATCAGTATCAGCCTGCAAGCGACCGCAAGAAAGCGTGGCTTGCACTGGCGTCCCAAGCGCGGTTGCCGATCTGCAGCCCGAGGCAAGTTCGCGCCTGGCTCCCGAAGCCCCGCATGCGCTGCATCAATCTGGATCGCGCGATTGAACGACGCGAGCAGTTCACGAAAGATTGGATCGACGGCCTCGGCTTATACGTGCGCTTCTTTTCCGCTTTCGATCGCCGGGATGTTGAGGCTGGCAGGATGCACTTCCCCTACGACGAGGCCGCCGCAAAGCGCCGCACGGGTCGCCCGCTTACGCCAGGCGAGATCGCATGCGCAACGTCGCACGCGCTGGTGATGCGCGAAGAGATGGAGTTCTGCGGCCCCGAGGGCGTGTTCATCCTTGAGGATGACTGCGTCCCGCTCCCGGGGGTAGGCGCGAACGAAATCATGCGCCGGGTCCAGACTGCTGCCGCAGCTCTTCCGGGTGTTGAAGTGATCGCAGGTCACGAACCAGCTTCGCGCTACACCTTCAGCGAGCAGGCTGGCGGTGCCGTGAGGATCGAACGTCCGCCGTGGGGTTCGATGTTCACTTGGTACAGCCCGCATGGCAATCGCCGCGCATACGAGATCCTGAGCCGCATGGAAATTCCGACGGATTGGCTCTGGCGCAACTTGGCCGGAGAGAGAAAGTTCGCCATGCTTGTCCCACCAGTTGCAAGCCATGACGGCGAGACCACGTACATCGGGAATCAGCACCGGGGCGTTGAACGCGCGTTCATCACCTGAAGAAGCGTAATCCACAGGTCATTGCTCGATGCCATCGCAATGGACGATGATGTAGCGGGCTTCGCCAGCGGAAGATAGCTTTTCGATAGCCGCCGGTTTGACGATCTAAGCAATTGATGAGATGTTGATGTGTCAGCTTGAAACCGGGGGCCACTTCGCCCCAATTCCAAATCACGCTAGGCTGTCAGGTGACAGAATTCGACTGGAATGTGGCATGAGTCCGGAACAAGAACCATCAATAGTCAGACGCGAAGTGCCGTCGTCGTTAGCTCAGCTCTCGGCAAGCTACCGTTCCGGGCGCGACGACTTGGGCCGTGATTTTTTTGGTCCTTGCCTGGCATCCTGCACCAGGTACCGCCGTGCGGCTTCGTTCTTCTCAAGCAGTGCGCTGCGAGCATGGGCGTCCGCACTGCCGGCACTGGTCCGCGAAAGTGATCCATCGAACGTGTTGGTGACCATTCAGCTTCTCATCGCGCCAGTTCTGGGGAAAGAAGATCTAGCTGCACTGCGCGAGGTGGACACCACGACAGATCGCAAAGCCACGTTGGCGCGGCTTGCGGAGACGATACTCATAGACGCACTGCAACTCTCCGAAGGCGACAGCGACAATGACCCTGATCGTCCACGTCGTCTGATGGCCTATCTGATCGCCATCGGCAGATTGGAGTTACGATTCGCATTTGCCCGGCACGTTGACGGTGCGGATTTATACCACCCAAAGTTTGGGGTGTTCGAATTCCCCGGCGGATGGAGCGTCGCTTTCACCGGGAGCGCCAATGAGACGGATGGTGGCCATCGTCGTAATTTCGAATCAATCGACGTTTTTCGCTCTTGGCATGCGATCGACGCGGCGCGTGTTGAAGACAAGATGCAAGAGTTTGACCGTACATGGAACGGTGAGGAGGCGGAGTATGTCGAGGTAGTGCCACTTTCAGAGACGGCGCTTGCTAGGGTAAAAGAATGGTCAGAACGGTATTCCCCCGATGCTGCCGTTCGCGGTACCAAACCAAGCCTCGCTTTGGACGATATGCGGAGTCTGTGGGAGCACCAACGCGAGGCAATCGAACAATTCCTTGCGGCGCGGCGCGGCATCTTGGAGATGGCCACCGGTACAGGAAAAACTCGCACTGCGCTGTACCTATGTCGCCACCTCGTCGCCATTGGTGAGGTTGAGAGCATTGTGGTCAGCACATACGGCACAGATCTGCTCGACCAGTGGGCTCGCGAACTCGGACCTCTTGCAGTCGACCTCGGATTCGGATTTGGCCGGCGGTACGGTGGTCACGACGCCTCGCACTACTTTGTAACTCGTCCTCGCAAGCGGATCTTGCTCTGCGCTCGCGGACAGCTTGCGCCTGTCCTTCGAGGACTGTCGGCCGAGGATCGTCGCCGCCTATTTGTGATCCATGATGAGGTGCATAAGCTTGGCAGCGAGAGCAACCGTCGTAATCTTGATGGCGCGGTAGACGATGTCGAGTGGCGATTGGGTCTGAGCGCGACTCCTGATCGTGAATACGACGCGGAAGGTAATGATTTCGTCTCGCGTCACATTGGCGATGTTGTTTTCCGGTTCGGTCTGGAAGACGCTATCCGCCGAGGCATCCTCGCTCCGTTCGATTATGTTCCGGTCGAATGGACCGCGTCAGATGACGATCGTGAACGTGTGCAAGCAGTCTTTAAGCAGCAAGCCGCTCGTGCAGCTGAAGGCCGCCCCATGACAGAGGAAGAGGTCTGGACAAGGCTTGCAGCGGTCTACAAGAGCTCCCCAACAAAGCTGCCACTCCTGAGAGACCTGCTCCATGCGCGGGGCGACCTGCTAGATCGCTCGATAATCTTCGTGGCGGACACTGAGTACGCCCAGCACGTTACACCGCTTGTTTTTGATCGCACTCGGCGGTTCCACACGTATTTCGAGGGCGACGATAAGGCACACTTGGTCCGGTTTTCAAGAGGAGAGCTAGACTGCTTGCTAGCCTGTCACCGATTGAGTGAAGGCATTGACGTGCAGTCGATCCGAACGGTTATGCCGTTATCCGCAGACCGGGCCAGGTTGGAGACGATCCAGCGAATCGGTCGCTGTTTGCGGCGGGACCCCAATAATCCACAAAAACGAGCCACGGTTGTCGACTTCATTCGTCTCCATGACCAGGGAAAGGCACCTACTGCTGATGAAGAGCGACGGGATTGGCTGCTCGAAGTTGCCAAAGTACGGCCACAGGAGCATCCTGGCAACGCGAGCCAATAACGATAAATGATTGGAGCAATGATGAGTGAGAACTCCCAACATCGGCCTGACAACACTCCACGCGAGGTCGTGGCAGCGGCGATCCGCGAAGTTGTGGGAATGAGCGACCAGCCCGACGAGGTGGGCGAGTTAATTGCCTCCTGGTACTCAGAGGTTCTCGAAGGCAATGTGCAACTCGAACCGGAGACTGCTGCGGTACGCGACAGGGCGTTTCAAGAGTTGGAGCGTGTATTCGACCGGATGTGGACGCCTGGCAGCGAGTCGGCATCTGCAGACTCTGATGATGGGTTGTGGAACGGCGACAATGGAGTGGACAAATGAGTAACGTCGCGATGAACCAAGGTAGGGATGGGATGGATGATCAGCACGAGGTACGGCTACTAGGGTGGTCTTCGAGTGGGCTTCGGTGTCCTGACTATGCGGTCGACTTCCGTAAGCCTGGTGGCGGTACTCACCGCGTCACACTTCTACAAATGCCCAACGGCACGGGCAAGACTACCACGCTCCAGCTACTACGAGCATCTCTTTGCGGTAGAAGTCCGGACGGCCGTGATTGGGCCAATTATCCGATCGGAGAATTACGAAAGGCTGGTGGAGGTGATACGGGCGAGTTTGTAGTCGATTTACTTGCCCAAGGGAAACGGTGGTCATTTCGGCTGAAATTCTACTTTGATAGGAACGAAGTTGACTTATTCACCACCGGGCCAACCGGCGAGGATATTGGTTTCAAACCCCCACGCACACTAGAACCCTTCTTGAATGCAAATTTCGTTCGATTCTTTGTGTTTGACGGCGAATTGGCTGCTGAGCTGACAGACGCGGCAAAACAAAATGCTGGTGAAGCAGTCGACGCGATGTTCCAACTAAATGCGTTCTCCGCCATGCAAATGTGGGGAAAGCGTTATCTAGATTCCAAAGTTCAGAAGCAGAGGGAAGGAGGCGCAGGCGCAACTCAAACGTGGCAAGGAATAGAGAGGAAGAAAACATATGTAGCCGAGATCGAGTCGAGACTATTTGATCTGAAATCCGAATTTACGAAACTCGAAGAAGAAGGTAAGCAACTTAAACATGAAGAGCTCGAACTAATAAATCAAGCTCGGGAGGCCGTGAGGCAGCAGGCCGAGTACCGAGATCGCCAAGATGCCGCATTGAAGGACAAAAATGCCTGCGAATCACACCTCAAAAAGGTACGCGCCGATCTTCTTGACGCAGCTAGAGATCCGCACCAGCTCTCACCCGCGTTCGCTCGAGTAATGCTGGAAATAAGGCGGGGATTCGACGAGGTCAAGCTGCCGGAGAAATCGTCGCGTGAGTGGTTCCGTGAGATAGCGGATAATGCGGAGAAGTGCATTTGTGGCACAAAACTGGAACCGCACCATCGTGAACACATCCGTAGCGAGTCGGAGCGTTACCTCGGCTCGGATGCTGTTGTTCTACTAGACCGAATCAAGCAGGACGTGGCTCAAAAGGTTGGTGAGTTTCCCGAAGGCAGCGATACGAACATGCGCCGCCTCGCTGTCGAGCTTGACCAGTGCCTAGAAAAGCTCGGTCGCGCCGAAGAGGCTTACCAGCGGGTGCAAGACGAGGCGGCAAATGAGAACCCGGAAATTAAACGAACTCGTGAGCGCCTTGAGGCGATTCAGCAACTCCAGCGTGAACTGGCAATAAAGCTCGATCGATTTGACCGCCCGAATCAAACGGACAGACCGCGGGTTTGGAATAACATTCCTGAGACCGATAGAGAATTAAGTCGTCAAAAGTCGATCCTCGCGGCACAAACTGGCACGGTAGAACTGAGTGAAAAGCAACGTGCTCTCGACGAACTCCTCGACAAGGTCCGCCGACTCGCTCGGGATCGGCTCGGCGAATCTTTGACCCGTGATGTAAACGCTTCCCTCGACGAGCTCATGCCAGACAATCGGGTCCGCTTGGCGTCGGTCGGCCGATCGCTGAAGTTACTAAACCGAGGTGGTGCGAGTGTCGGCGAAACCCTAACTGTCGCATACTCTTTTCTAACGCGCTTAAGCAATGGCAGCCGCTTCGGCTTGCCACTAATCGTTGACACGCCCGCTGCCGCAGTGGACCAGCACATTCGAGGTGAAATTGGTCGGTCGTTGCCCCGGATGGTCGGCCAATTCATCGCGTTCACTATTTCGCCTGAGCGTGGACCGTTTATCAAAGCGCTCATCGAGGGTAGTGGTGGCGACCTGCAATACCTGACGCTCTTCCGGTCGACCAACGAGCGACTGATGCGCTCTCTTGATGCGGCCGGATTGGCGACCGACGACGTGCGAGTGAGCGCGGACGCAAGACTTGTGCGTGGGGAGGCATTCTTCAACGCGTTTCAGGACGACTCCAAGTATGAGAAACATGCCGCAATCTAGGAGCTACCGATGTTTCGTCTACACGATGATGCTCGCAAGTTTTTTAAAGGTGTCGATGTCGAACTCGGTGACACGAGCAAGACCCCTTTGTTCGATAAGTACTATTTCAGTTTTGTCGCGGGGGTAATGACTGCCCGGGAACGGCAGATGACTGACAAAGACGGAAAGGTGTTCATCGACAACTTTCCCGGTGCGGGTGCTGGAGGCTATCGCGACCGCACTGAAAGTATTCTTGCATTATTGCTGGCGGCGGAGCTGCGTAAAGAACGGATTATCATCCGTAGCGGTGCTGTTGATGCTACCCACAAATTGCGAGTCCAGGAGGCCGTTGGGAAAATACTCGATCCACGTTCGCCATCGTACTTAAAGCCAGAAGGGGCTGAACGTATGAATTCTTACGCTGCGGGCGGGATTCAAGTGTTGGAGGAAGAATGGTTTGAGGAGCCGCCGAAGAGCCTCGATTTCTTTCTCATGCGTTTCAAAGAGAAGCTTGACCTCCATGCCGCCAACTTCGGCGCCGTCTTCCTTGCGCATTGAGTCGATTCTCAAATCGATCAATTAGCATGATAAATTGCTAGTAGATATGTGCATGGTTCAACGGCAGTAATGGAGGTGCGAGCGCAAGGCACTCGCAGCGGAGATATTCATTCGCCGGTGGGCGGTTCTGCTACTTATTCCGGGTTTTGCTTAGTTTGTGGCCACGTATTTGGTATCCACGATTAGCAAGACGTTCATTCCATCCATCCCGAGTTCCGATCGTGTTGCTGTCTTCGAGTAATCCGGCCTTCTCCTCTTGGAGCGTCAAGCGACGATACTTTTCATACCTTTCATTATGCTGAGCGATAAGGGTCTCTTTTCGATGCAGCACCGGAGGATTCAGGGAGTCACGAAAATCACGAGTCTTCACATCGCAGTACCCCATCGCCACGCGCATCGACCACGCCAGAGCCGGGTGTGCTTCCCGGTCGAACGCGGGATAACTTAGATACGACACTTTCGGGTCGAAGCGGTTGAGCTTGATAATGTTTGCGTCATCGATGCTGCCGAGGTAGCTGCGGGCGCACCCTTCGTACACCCGTAAGATCAGCGGCAATTGGTCGAGTGCGTCAGCATGGATGTAAAGCGCTCCCGGAAGTTTTTTTCCGACTGAGGACGCTTCCACGGCGGCTTCGAGCTGATCGCGGTCGCCGGCAGCGAATAGAAGCTTGTCACCTTCATCACAAGCCTGCGCATAGGTGCCGAAAAAGTTGCGAACGTCGTGTCTTAGATTCTCAGGCAACTCGCCGAATTTCGGGCGACCGATCCGCCGCCTGCTGCGGCGACCGCTGGATGGTTGCTGTGTCCTTGCTTCGCTGAAACGGCTTAGTGCGAGCCACAGGAGCAGTTCTTCCCTTCGTGCGGACCGGCCTTGGTTCCACTGCTCTGAACCGGTTACGCGCCGTACGATTACCATCGCCCGCTTTAGCGATCCGAGGGCCTCGACCAGATCAGAAAAGTTCACAGCCTCCGTACCTGCGGGCAGCCTGCCATTTTCTGAGACGAACGCCATTAGTGGCTCAAGCAGCACTCGATGCTGTTCGAACTGCAGATCACTCTTGCGGACCGTTGGTGCTGTTCGGCGACGGACGAACCTACTCGCGACGAATGCCTGGCGACGCATCGGGTCTCGAAAGACGAAGTACACTCCTGACGCAGCGGGTAATGCAGGAGTCGCGTCTTGGGGCAAAGTCTCGTCGATCCAGGATTGCAACTCAGATTGAGCGAAAAACTTCTGAAAGGTGCTTCGGCTCGTGATGGTGCCATCTTCGAAAGTGTCGCCACCTTCGGCCAGCTGTTTGATCTCGTGGCTCAGTCGGGCAGCCACAACGAGTACACCTTTGGTAAGGTCCCACGCCAACTGTAAAGCTTCTGCGCGCTCTTCCGGGTCTTCAATCACGTTGACCACGTAGCCGAGGTTTACGACATCTGCTGGCTCGCGACGAGCAGACGGTCGGTGATGCGGGTCCCAGCCGTTAGCGGCGATGCCCATGCTCCTCAGGTACTGCACGTCATCGCCGCGTCCGCACCCATAGTCGAATACGATCTCCTGGGGCTGGAGAAGTTGAGCCTCCAGAGCAAGGCGGAGGGGTCGAGAGAGGGTGCTGCGGCCGATTGCGGTCTTGTGGCGGGGTATTCGATGCACGATCATTGCGCTTCCTGAAACCGGTCCCTTGTCCCGTGCGAATTTCCGGGTCTAGCAGTTCTCACTAACGCGCGCCCCCCCCACCTTTAGTATGAAGGCGACGTGATCCTGATGCATTCAACATTGCATCTTGATATGATGTCGCCAGCGAGGCAAGTCGGCCGTGGAGCTGTTCCCGTCCGACCGAGAACCGTCCTCGCAATCTGGAACCGGCTGTGGACCGTGAATGCGGACACTAGCCTAGCGACCAGGAGGTCTTCATGCATCTCTCTCCCATTGCGGGTGCCAATGCGCGCACCGCTGCCCTTTATCACACCACAGAATTCAAGGAAGCTCATGCGGCGCTGGCGGAGCGTGTCCATCGCACGGTCGACCCGTTCGAACGGGAAAAGCTTGAGCACGCGCTTGATCATCTCGTGGACCGGCCAAGCCGACACGCCGGTGGGCACCGCTTAGCCGAAAACCTTCGCCGCAATGCCGCCAAGGTCGCTGCTGTCCGAGCGGCGGCAGGGTTCGTCCCGTTGGATGGCCCGGCGGTTACCGCCGACAAGAAGGCTTTGGCTCGGCTCAGTGTAGCTCCGGCGATGTCGTCGCTGGAGGAGACTGAACTGCGCGATGAAATGCTCCTTGCTGCTGAGCAGATCCGCGCCGTCGTTGACGCGATGCCCCACCGTGTGCAGCGTGCGCTGCATTTGAAATTGCGCGAAGCCACGCTTGACGATGTGAAAGCCGAAATGGGCGTGGGCAAGCGTCAGTTTAACAAGCTCGTGGCCGAGGCGAGGGCGGCTCTGAACGCATCGCCGGCGGCGACAGTCTGCTACCTTCGACTCGCCGCGGAGTTCGGAAAGCACCCCAACATCGCCCAACAAGCGATGGCGCAAACCTTCGAGTTGTGGAGGGCGGCATGAAGCAGATCTTCACCACAACGCGGGGCCTACGGCCTCTTCGATTCGATCGCCGGATGATTTGCGCGGTCATCCCTCCCAAAACCAAGGGTGCCTACGTCCTGTTTACGGTGGGGCTCAACGGCGCCTTGCAGTGCATTTACGTCGGCCGCAGCGACACCGACCTCCGGCGGCGCCTGCTGCACCATCCGCATGACCACGCGACGCATTTTGTGTTTGAGCCCAGATTGACCGCCGAGCAGGCTTATCACGCAGAGTGCCGAGCATATCGCCGGTTCCGCCCGTCCCTCAACAGAATCGCACCCGGCGAGCCGGCAACTGGGGCGGTTCCACTGTTGGGTGCCGACGGGGTTGCTTGGCCGGTCCCGCGGTTTGGTAGACGGCTGATAGTACAGCACTGAACTAGCTCAATGAAAGTCAGGGTTAAACATATGAACAACAATATCCCAACGGAAGAATCCACTGGAACTCTCATTACTACGGAGGAACATACCATGACCAAGAGCGAACTATTGTCGAGCAAAGGTGAACTCGTGCGCGCCGATCACGCATTGCGCAGCTTCCGCGATGCCGGGTATAAAATTGGCGATGCCGTCGCCGAGAGCATCGACAACTCGATCCAAGGCGGCGCCACTCAGGTCCGGATCGACTGGACCGAGGCCGAGGTCAATGATGGCAAGGCGAAGAAGACCCGGTACGAGGTCGAGTCGTTCGGGATTGGAGACAACGGGACCGGCATTCCGGCCAACATTCTGTCGAGCGTGCTGACGGTCGGGTTTTCGACCCGGTACGGTGACCGAACGAACATCGGCCGTTTCGGCGTGGGCTTCAAACTCGGCGCGATTAGCCAAGGTCGCCGGCTTGAGGTGTACACGAAGCCGAAATTCTTGGTTGCTACCGAAGAGTCTGACGGCGAGGACGGACGGCGATGGGCAATGTCTGTGCCCAACACGGAGGGACGCATCTTTCGGAGCTACCTCGATCTCAAGCTGGTCCAGAAGAAGCAACAGGAGTACTACGTGACCGAAGAGATTGAGGGATTCCCCGAGGAGTTTAAGCACTTAATGTCCGCTTCGACTGATGGAGGCCAGGAGTTTGACTCCGGCACTCTTATTGTGTGGCGGGATCTCGATCGCCTCAACCACGGGGAATCGTACATCGAGCGGGCGGACGAAAAGCTGCACGATCTTTCATATTTCCTGTCGCGCACGTACCGCGTGTACATCGATGGTGGCCTCAAGATTTTTGTAAGAGAGATGTCCATGCCACTTCATCCCTACGACCCCTTATTCCAGATTGATAACCCATTTGCTAATCAGTTGGCGGAAGGGTTGAGTATGGAGGGCGAGCACGTTGATAATGGTGTGATTCGCATTGGCGGACACGATGTCACATGGCGTGTTTACTTGACCCCCAGAGTCACCCGGCTTACGTCGGGCGGCGGCGGCACGGAGGGGCCAAAGAGCGAAAACCAATTCAAGAAGCTGCACATTCCCGACAACCAAGGCAAGATCAGTTTTCTCCGACACAACCGCGAGATTAGCTACACTGTCGTGCCAAGGATGCTGCCAGACGGCGTCGACAAGGTCGACCGCTACATCGGTATCGAGGTCGCGTTTCCGCCCGCGCTGGACGAGTTTTTTCAAGTGAAACACATCAAGCGCGGCGCCGAGCCGGTTGAGAAACTACGCGAGGAGCTGCGCAAGGCTCTCAAAAAGCCGGTTGTCAAAGCCCGCCGAGACATCCGCGAGTTGTGGGCGATAACAAAGAAGGCAGAAGACTCCAAGCCTGGAGCAGACACAAGTGGTGGACGCGAAGGAGCAGAAGATGTCGCCAAGAGCGCCAACCCTGGTATGCCGGTTGGCCAGGGCGGGGCATCGGTCACCAAGGAAGAGGAGCTCGCGAAGCTCCGCGAGGCTGCCGCGGATGTTGGCATTACAGATCCCGTAAAGATCGAGGCATTTATGGCGCACGTTCAGCAGCGGCCGGTGGTCGCCCTCGACGTCGAGTGGCCGGGCAAATCACTGCTGGATATTCATCACCTCAGCCAGACCGTGATCGTGAAGATCAATCGGCGCCACCCCTTTATTCAAGAGGTATACCAGCCGATTCGTGAAGCCGTGACCAAGCGGCTGGCTGGAATGGATGAGCACTCGACCGTCGAGATGCTCGAGCGAGCACTCGATGGGATTGACCTGCTACTGTTTGCGTACGCCAAGGCAGAGAATATGAGCCCCAATCCAGAAGATGACTATCTTGAACTCCGCGAGGACTGGGGCAAATTCGCGGCTATCTATCTGAAGCGGCGATCGGATGTGACTATCAGGTGACGCGGAGTCGTCCGGGGGCGCGGCAAGCCCACTGCCGCGCCCCACGCGCGAGTAATCGAAGAAGCTGCTCCCTGGTGGCAGCAGGCCCGACTCCATTGCGAGCCGCATCGGGCGGGAAAGGTCGGCCCGGCTGATGGCCGTCCTGTGGCGTTCAATATTGGGTTCTCGTCCAAATCTCAAGACGACCGTTACTCTCTTCGCTACTGGATAATAATAAGCAATGAGGCTAGGCAATATCCTGGCTTTCAGCAACACACCGGATCAGGTCGGCAACAGACCTGAGACGGGGATTACCAGCCAAGTACGAAATGCCTCGATGTAGGTGTAGACGGAACTGCTGAGACACGACTGATGCGTCTATGGAAAGCCCATCGCGGCGGCAGCGGTCTCGTACGAGGGCTGCGTAGACTTCAGCATTCGCACCACCAAATGTCCGCCATGTCATCTCGACCGGCCCGTCGGCGGGGATGCTGATGTCGCGGACCGGGGACGGTTCGGCGAGGGAGACGCACAACGCCCACCGGCAGAGCACGTTCCAGTTTTCGATACCTGTTCGCCGCTTGAGCGTCACGAGTTGATCGCGACCCGACTTGGAGACGCGCACGGTCTCCACGATTGCGGAGGAAGTGGGTACGTCTATATGACTTTGTGCGCTGGTCATTGTGTCATCACTTTTGTTGAGGGTTCAATATGTGCTTGGGTTTGATATTGAGGCCGTGGCGCAGCAAAAGGGTAGCCCGGAGCGATTCGAGTACCACCTTGCTCATCGTGATCTAAACGGAATGCGCGGCCGACAAATGGTTTCAGCACGGCGTAGAGACCGGCGTCCACCTCTTCGTCGGTCGAGAGCAACAGCACCTGCGCGGCGGCGTGCGGGAAATAGCGCTCGACAAGGCGAAGTCGGTGTGTGCCGTCGAGGCGACCCAGTGGCGTGTCTACGGCAACTGGCAACGGCCGTCCGCTTGCTCGAGCCATTGCCCAAAGAATCGAAACTGCCAGAAGCTGGCGTTCGCCAGCACTGAGCCGTTCAGGTCGCACCTCGGAGCCATCGGCATCGGTGAGGTGTATGGCGTATGTGTCGGGGTCGATCCGAAGGGCAGTGACGAGCTTAGTCTTACGCATCAGCGACTGG
Organism: uncultured Phycisphaeraceae bacterium; assembly: GCA_964649195.1. GTDB lineage: Bacteria > Planctomycetota > Phycisphaerae > Phycisphaerales > Phycisphaeraceae > JTS-RE9. The sequence continues at coordinate 17,847 of CAZYPK010000007.1, read as the reverse complement.
TAGCATTCCAGAATAAGTTTCTCCAGCCGCTCCAAGTGCCGACGCCGCAGTCGAGTGCCAAACCTGCTCAATGCCGCCTGCGCACTTTTAGCGTGGCGTGTGAAGCGTTCGGCGTCGGCCGTTTCACCCCGAGCTACACGAGCTTCATCCAAAAGGCGATCCAGCTCTCGTTGGCATCGCTCGACCTCGCGTACAGCATCGGCATCAGCTTCAGACGCAGCGACATGCTGTTGTTGGCGTGCTCCGAGTTCCATTAGAGTTAGTCGGCGCTGTTCGACTGCGTCCTTCACGGCGTCGGCATCAGGCGTCATCGCTAGCGATCTTTCCAGTTCGTCAACCCGCGCAGAAGCGTCGGCATGGCGTGAAAGCAAGTCTTTTGCCGCTCCAAGTTCGGTCTCTAGCGAACCACCAAGCAGTTGGCGCAACCGAGCCGCAGTCGTTGCCGCATCTGGGATAGCTTCGCTCTCGTTCGAGTCGATTTTCGTTTCACGAATCGCCCACGCTCTTACCAACTTCAGGGTCTCCTGCGCAGCCTTCACTCTCTTGAGTTCGCTTTCCAGCCTCTTCGCCGCATCGGATACGACTACAGCTGCAATCCGTCGTTCAGCGGTCAATGCGCTTCGATCCACATGGGCGGCAGCGTCTTTCAGCAAAGGCACCACCAGCGCTAGTGGCAGATCGCCGGCAGCCAGCGTTCTCATTTCACGTTCTATGCCCTTGCGCTCTGCATCCGCAACTGCGCGTTTTGCCTCGGTTTCTCGGCGCTCATCGGCGGCATGTCCACCCTGTTCGGCATACCGCTGATCTGCTCGCCGAGCCAGCTCTTCAGCCCTGTCGAGCGCCGCCCTGGCGGCCGCTACTCGTTGCAGTGCATCACGTCGAGCAGCCTCCGCAGCCTCTAGTTTTTCTTCAGCCTGTGGTAGCCGCTCATCTTCAGACCCAGCCTGCTCCACCCGTCGGCGACGCAGCAGAACGTCAAGGTCGGCTCCTAGCTGGTCAACGAGGTCCGCACCCAAGAGCGCTCCAACGGCGGTTCGCAGTGCTTCGGCCGATTGCTCTGGGTCTGCGAGTTGTTCGATGCGTTCCCCGTCGAAGAAGAACAATGGAGCCAAGCGAGGTGGCAGGAACTGCGCAACTTGCTCTGACCATGCTGCTGCGAGCGCTGCGTTGTGTTGGTTATTACACCAAACATCAAGTTCTTCACGGACCTTCTTCGATCGTCCGCCCGTCGCTATCCAAGTGCGTCGAAGCTTGTAGGAGACGGTGTGTCCGCCCTCGTGGACGGTGAAGGTGATCCCGACGGACGATCCTTCGCGAGGCGATGCGGCGCGGTTTGCGGCGCGAGCGAGGTATTCGTCGTATGCAAGACCGCTGCGACGGGCGGGCTCACTCATGTTGCCGTATAGAGCGAGCTGGATCGCTTCGAGTATAGTCGTTTTGCCTGCACCGTTGAGACCACCAAAGAGGATCACTGGCCGATCCGGCGACGGTGGTCGCAGGTCGGCGCGCTGCTCACCACGATAGGGACCTACGTTGTGCAGGATAAGTTCGTCAATCTGCACCGTTGGCCTCCTCTGCGGGGATCGCGTGACCGTTCATGCTAAGTTGGATCATGACTTCTGGGTTAACCAGCTCACCTTCATCATCGTCATCGGGTGCATCGCCGCGCAACAGCCTTGCTCGCGCGAGCGCGTCTTGCTCTCCATCGTAGAAGCAGCGTTCCACCGCTCGCTCCAATTCCTTGAAGAGCCCACGGCGGTTGGCCTTCGTGCGGAAGCGACGCTCAATGTCGAGAAGATTACGAGCAAGCTCAAAGGTGAGCGGTCCGGTCGAAGCGACATCGTCAACGTTTTCAGTACCAGCGACACATTCCTCTTGAAGCATTGCCAACGCCTCGGCATCGAACACGAGGTCCTCATCAATCGGCGGCCCCGGGTAAGTGTCACCCATCACCTGTTTGTAAATCTGCGGTACAAGATCTTCAATTTCATGCTTTTCAACCACCCAGAGCCGACGTATTTCTTGCAGCTCGCTTAGTGTCAGCAATTCGATCTCACGTACTTCTGACGGGCCGATCTCTCGCACAATCCGCTGGGTTTCAAGCACCCGCCGTAACCAATTGGCCCGCGCGTCTTGGGTGTATGGGCCGCGAACGAGCTGGTCTTCTTCTGCGTCACCTGGTCTATAGAGCGTTAGTCCACCACCCATACGCCGATAGTCACGCCTCTTCTTTTCAGCAGCTCGTTTGGTGTCGCCTCGAAAATCGAGATCATCTCGCAGTGCCAGCAGTGGCTCCATCCATTCCTTCTCCGCGTCGTTTTGGATCATCGCGGCCATCGATTTATCTTGATCAACGAGCGTACAGACATAGCAGCCAAACCGGCTGTTGCCACAAGATGGGGTACTCTTGTCGACGACGAGAGGGCACTCACCGTCCTCGCTTGCCCCACGGTACATGCTCATGAGATCGTGGTTGTCCTGGCCCCACGGGTTTGATTCGCGAGTGAGGAACGCCCAAACGTCGTCGTTGGCCCAATGTTCGATTGGCGTGAAGACGAGACAGTTGGGCAAAGTGGCGTTTGGCCCAAGCTTGTCCCGGACCGCGAGTTTCGCGTGCTTCTTCATGTTTGCCGCGCGGCTACTACTCTCTGCGCGACGGGTGCCCAGGACGAGAATCGCCTCGCCGTTATCACGGACAACATTACGAATAAATGTATTACTCGGTTGAATCTTGAGACGATTTGTACACCAGCGGAATTTGTTTCGGGGGGCAGGGTAGCCGCGGCCGATCAGGTTGACCCAAAATGTATCTTCGACCGCTGGCGTCAGCCTGTGCGGAACAATCGGCACACCTTGTTCCTTGGCGGCTTGGCCGATGCGCTTAAGAGAGCCGTTTACCCATGCGGCGACGATCGGGTTCTCGACGAGAGTATCGGTGCTGATGACGTGAACCGGTTTCGTGCGTTCGCCATCTGGAATCTCTGCGATTGCGCGCCAGACCAGTTGAAGAATAGCGGTCGAGTCCTTGCCGCCGCTGTAACCGATCACCCACGGCACAGCGTCCTCGCGATACAACTCGCGAATCTCCTGTCGTAGCTCGGTTAGCTCGCGCGTCATGCCACTTTCAAACGCCGATCGAGGGCGTGCCTTGGATGCGGCGTTGGATAGCAGGTCAATCTGTTTCTCGTTGTTGCTCATGCTCGTAAGTCCGATTCATTGGTTACCGATGCCTTCGCCTGACAGCCGCATTCTGCTCCTCGAATTGCTCCTCGGCTCGCTGCTCATCAGGCCCGAGCGGAAGTTTCAGATGATGCTTGATCGCGTTTGCAGTGAGCCGAACATTTTGATCGCCTTTTTTAACCTGTCCACTGATCACCGCACGACCCTGCCATTTCGGATTGGACCTCGACCAATCGAGTTTAGCCAATGGCTTGATCCGTCGCCGCCATGTGTCAGACTTGCCTTCCGCCAGTGACTCGTGAAGCAACGCGTTGCCAACGCAACCGAGCGCAACGAGCGTTGTCCCGTGGGTGTGGATGCATCGTTGACGGACATCGCCCGCTGTCACCTTGTGCTCGTAAACTTGCTTCCACTCCGGAATCTGTTCTGCGACCGCCTCCCACCACGCCGTAGCTCTTTCCCTCGCCTCATCGCGATTGGCCACCTCCAGGTGATCCAACAGCGCTGCGTTTGCGCTGTAGATCGCCGATAGTGTGAAAAGCTTCTTCGAACGCGGCGAGAGGCTGCTTCGCTCAAGTTCAACGAGCTGTTTAAAGAACGGGCTTCCAAGAACCATCAATCGCGCCAATACCGCTTTGTCATCGCGATGATCGTACAACACTCCGATGCTCTTGCTCGGCCGCACAACGTGGCGGTTGAGATCTGCAAACATCTGCTGGCACCTCTCCAAACCGAGATCGAGAAAGAAAACGACTGCGATGCTCTCGTCGCCGAGGTCGGGGTTCTGGTCCAACGCTTCTTGAATGGCAGCCCGGCGATGCTGGCCGTCGTTGATTATGAGCCGCGCCCCCATTGGAATGCGCAGTTGGCCCACAAGTGAATCGTCGCCCCGCTCGCCCAGCGGCTCAAAAGTCACCTCTGCATCGATTGATGCAGTAATCGCGCTGAAGCAGTAGTCGCCAGGATTGTCGATGATGTATCTCGTGATCTCGGGCAATCGCCCTTTGTTGAGGGATCGCTGCGCACGCAGCTCTGGCGGCATTTCTTCGTTGTCGAAGGTGAGCAACTTAGGCACGATCCGTAAAGGCAACATGCTCGCGTAGTACTCACGTCCCGCCTGCACGCCGCGAATCGCTGGCAGGTCATATCCAAAGCTAGCATGGGCCACGCGGCCCGCCGCCGAGCGGGTTGGCGAGGTGAGGTTGGTGCGTTGCCGTTTGTGCTCGTTCCCAGCGGGGATGTCGTTTGTCATTGCGTGTCTCGCGAAAACTCGGTATAGAATCTATCGTGGCGATCTAACGTACGTTTGTCAAGTTGATTCCAAACACAGTCCGGAGATTCCGTACATGGACCATCGACCGGTTTATCTCGACTGCAATGCCACCGCGCCGCTGCATCCAGCGGCACGGGAGACGATGCTCCCTTGGCTTCAAGGTGATCTCTTGGGCAACCCCGGCAGTCGCACCCATGCTTATGGCAACGAAGCACAGAAGGCAGTCAATCGGGCACGCGAGCAACTTGGCACCGTGGCTGGCTTATCCCTTGCCAATGTTGTCTTCACTAGTGGTGCAACCGAAGCAAGTAACCTGTCATTGCTCGGTCTAGCGGCTTACGGTGAGCGCGAACGTCGCCGTCATATCGTTACCACTGCGATTGAGCACAAAGCAACACTGGAGCCACTCAGCAAGTTAGCTAGCCGTGGTTTCGAAGTGACGCTTGTGCAGCCCGACATGGTGGGGCGTGTCAACCCTGCGGAAGTATTGGCGGCTGTCCGCGATGACACGCTGCTCGTCTCCATGATGCACGTCAATAATGAGACCGGTATGGTGCAGCCGGTCATCGAGGTCGCTGAAGGGTTGCGCGACAGACCAACGTATCTACATATCGATGCGTCTCAGGGTTTCTGCAAGGATCTGCCACCATTGAGGCACGAACGGGTCGATCTGATTTCAGTCAGCGGACATAAGTTCGGCGGGCCGATGGGCGTGGGTGCACTGCTCATTCGTAAGCGACAGTTCCGCTTGCCACCAGTGGAGCCGATCACCTTCGGCGGTGGACAGGAGCGCGGGTTGCGACCGGGAACGGTTCCACCCATGCTCGTAGTAGGAATGGGTGCCGCAGTGGCCGCAATGCTTCAAACAAGGGACGCATGGTGGTCGGCCTGCACCACATATCGCGACGGACTCTTGAAGGGCCTCGTTGAGGCCGCCCCGGATGGGTTTGATTTGAACATGGACCCCGCGTGTGCACTCCCAAATTGTCTCAATCTGTCGCTCCGCTCTGGCGACGGTGGGTGGCTTGATAGCGAGGCGGTACTTCTGTCATTAAAGGATGTACTAGCAGCCAGTAACGGCTCTGCATGTACGTCAGCGGGCATTGAGCCGAGCCATGTTTTGATCGCTCAAGGGTTGCCAAGTCAGCGGGTAAGAGCGGCCATTCGATTGAGCTGGTGCGATACCACGCCAAGAATTGATTGGGAGCGAGCGAAGGTGGCTCTGTCACGACTCGTTTAAGCACGGCCCACTGGTCGAATAGTTGCGAATGATCCAGACAAAAGAAGTCGCGGGACATCGGTTCAGATTCCTAATCGCTCATATCCCCCGCAGGCCACATAAATGAAGGATTGCACGTCAATCATGTCACGTGGCTTCAGCGCTGAAATTTTTGATGAATAGATGTGGGCCATTCGGAGCGCTGCCTCATATGTAATCCAGTTCGGCGCAGGTTTGTATCGAAGACTGAACCCGAGTCTTGCGGCAGCATTCTGTGTCACCTCGGGCTTGATAAAAAGGTGTCGATCAGGTTGGGCAAGGAAAGGCAATATCGTCGCCACCGGCCACGTTGCTACACGCCCTTTGTCCGCAGGAAGGTCGCACACGGCCTTGGCATAGGGTGCGAATACGTCTTCTGTTATCTCTCCGCTTCGCAGCAGGACTAGAAGCGTCTCGAAGAAACGACGGCCCGCGCATTCGTCCATGAACGCGTCCTTCAGCGCCGCGACCTCAAAGACAGACAGAAGGTTGACCTTGGCAATGCACTGCTTCGCCCGGCGAATCAAGTCAGTAAGATCCTTCTCCAACAGCTGCTCGAACTGGCCCGAACCAAGGAGCGACTCAAACATCTCATGTGCTGCCCACTTGTACTGACGTTCGCCTAGCTTTGCATCCCCGATGTAAGTGGGGTCCTCGAAACCGAGCTTAAAACGGTCATGAAACTGCGAGATCGCCTGTTGCACCGTCAACCGCTCCTCGGGTAGTGCCCACTTTCCATTGACCGGCACGAGTGGAGGCAGATTGTCCAGAATGTCGTCCATTTGATTCGGCGCAACCGCGAGTGATACATAGGCGGTGCTGATGGCCTTGGCCTCGCGCCCTGGTACGTCACGAAAAAGCACGTAAATCAGGGGGCTGACGATCTTGACGACCTTGCCCGGCCCCCACTCGGGCTTACTTGGATGGACAACGAGCATTCCTTCAGTGAGTCGACTGACTTCCATCTGTTACGCTCCTTGCATTTCGCCAGTTTGCAACAATTCCTGATCACGCAGTCCACCGGATTTGACCATAGCTCGATCACGTCGCGACTGACGCAACTCTAAAAGCTCAACGGTAAATCTTTTCCGTCCGGGGAGGCTTCAACTTTCTGCGGGCGGCTGGTCGCTCAAATCCCCAAAAGAACGCTGCTTGGAAGTTCTCCAAACTGGACTGCGCAACTGGTCTTGTTGGACTGGCGTACTTGTGCCGGGCCCTTCATCAAATAGTCCTCGCAGGTGATCGATCCCACGAACCGCTTCCTTCACCGGGGAATTCTCGTGTTGAGCTGGCGTTGATGTGGCCGCACCGATCCAGCCCTCCAGAGCCGTTTCCTCGCCGTTGAGGAATCCGATCGGGCAGAAGATTTCGACATCCCCTTCATCCGTTGCGAACGTCATCAGAACTACATCCCGACCTGTCGCTTTGCACCACTTGCTAAGGATGCGGATGTTTAGCGGCTCTCCGAGGCGGTCCTTGATCATGCGCAGAGGCAGCGTGAACCGGTCAGCGTTGCGACATAAGATTTGTCGGAGTTCTTTGGAGGTCACAGGCAAATTGTATCGGAAGATTGAAAAGGAATCTCCTTGCGATTGCTCTGGGACACCGTTGCCTGGAAAATGCGACTTTCTTGAAAGCGTCGATGTATTACGGCACAAACAAACGCGGCTAAATGCCAATAAGGCAAAACCGAAGTGAAGTGACGGTACACGTCAAATTGCTATCAGCCTCGTATTACAATTGAGCTATGCATGATCAAGACAACAACGAATGGATCACGAGCGACGAAGCACGAAAAGTACTAAAGGTATCATCGCGTGACCTGTCACATCTCAGAACGGAAGAGAATCTACAGTTAGAAGAGAGGTGCCTTCTTGTATTTGGATGAAGATGTCAAAAAAGTTGCCAAGAGAACGCGTGCTGGCGACAAGTCGCGGACGCCACCGACATGAATGGGTGCGCGAAGTGGAGTAAGTATTTGTTCGGTTTTAGTTTCCACGTGCTGCCAACAGCATCTGACCCATGAAGCTGCTCTGCGCCGTACCCGAACTGATGTGCTCCGTCATCGACGCGCACCGATTTTGCCATGCAACCTTCGGAATGCACCTGTCTCGACAACTACCTGCTTCTCGCAGCCAGCCGGCGGTAGTGCTCGAGCAGTCCGCCCAGCCCGGAGCCGAGTCACGTTTTCACGGCGTTTGGCATCGGCTATGATATTGTTTGTTTCAGTTTCCGTTTCGGCATTAAGTGGTTCACCACTCCCGATGAGATCAAACACGCTCCGAACGAAGTGAACAAAGTGCTCTCGTTGATTCGCTTGAAAAAAGTAGTTGGTAAATGTCACGGGAGTCAGCCCTTGTTAGCGTCAAATAGCTGCAGTAACCCTCTGGGCACGAGCGAAAAGCGAGTGTTTTTAATGTCGGAAGATGATATCAGGACAAAAGTCGTGTACCCGTGGCTCGCGGGGTGCGGCTTCGACCCGAGTGAGATTTCCATCGAGTTTTCGTTCGAGATTCACCTCGGCAGATCGGCATATCGCATTGACGGCAAGGGTAAGCCGACGCCAGCAGCGACCCAGCTAAGTTCAGGGACGACCGCGCGTCCTCGGGCAGACGTTCTAGTCCGCCGGGGCCAATGGAACTTGATGGTTGTTGAAGTGAAAGCGCCGGGCGAGGCTGTTGATGACGAGGCACGCGACCAGGGAATTTCTTACGCCCGCCTGTTGCCTCAGATTGCGCCGTTTGTCGTAGTCACGAACGGCCAGATATCACGGGTTTACGATTCGATCACTCGCCAAGAGATCACAGACACGCATATCCCATCCGATCATCTTGGGCTTCACGGCGGGTTCAATGTGTCTGTTGACGAACTCGCCATACGGACCGAAGCCCTCGAGTCCTTTGTCTCGCTGTCGGCCGAGAACTTGGTGGTCTTCTGCAAAAAGCAACTCGAGTATCGGATGCGGATGTTGCGCGACGACGATCCGGCGAGCGGCAAAAAGTATATTCCATGCCTCTACGTTGATCGTCCGAAACCCCGTTCCGCAATTGGCGAACACCTAGACAGCAAGCATGCCCGCGCCGTTGCAGTGTTTGGAAGGCCGCAAGTCGGGAAGACAAACTTCTTGTGCCGGTTTGCGGAGGATCGCATCCAAGCGGGCAAGCCCGTCCTCTTCTACCCCGCGATCAGTTTGAACGCAGGGCTGCTGCAAGAGATCGCTGAGGATTTCGGTTGGCTGCTGGGGAACCAGAGCCCCGTCACCATCTTGGCGTCCAAGCTCGGGCAGATTCTTCGGAAAAGCGATAGCCGCCTGACTCTGATCATTGACGGCTGGAACGAGGCGGATCTGGAAGTTGCCAGGCGAATTGACCAAGAATGCAATCGCCTCTGCGCTCAAGGTGCATCCATTCAAGTGGTGGTCAGCTTCACTCACAGCGCCGCAAAACGGCTGCTGGTTCACGGGGGAAATCCGTCGTTCGTCGCCGATGCGGCAGGAATCGGACTGCACGGTTTCCAGATAATTGAAAGCGACCCCGCGGCCGCATCCCGTCAAGCGAATTGGTCAAGCGTGGTCATCGATCCATATGGGGCCCACGAGCAGGAGCAGGCGTATCAGACGCTCAGCGCACACTTCAAAGTCACGGTGCCGATCTCTCACAACAAGACCTCAGACCCGTACTTGTTGGGGGTAGCGATGCGGCACTTCGCTGGCAAGACCTTGCCCGATTCGATGGACGAACCCGAGTTGCTGCAAACGTGGATCGAATCGCGGATCGCGCGCGCCACATCCGGAGACCTGGACGTCCGATGCGCACTATCCGCGCTTGGCCGAGCGATGGCGTTAGACGGCAGTCCGCTTGTTGAACAGCGGGCCAAGGAATGTTTGGGCTTACCACCGCTCCAGCCGATACCCTCCTCAATGTGCGAGCTTGCTCTGATCTCAAGGTTGACCGGGGGATCAGAGCGTTACGTCGATTTCTACAACAGCCGCGACAGGGACTATGTGATCGCGTGCTGGTCTCTTCATTGGCCGGAGAGAGTGCGGAACGGTGACAATCTTTGGGGCGAATTTTCAGAGGTCTGTCGCTCGCGGGCAGGTGCCGATTCGCTTGCCTGGTTCTTCCGGCAGGGGGCGTATCTGACAATTCTCCTGGCCCCAGATGGCGGACTCCCGGTTATTTCGGACGCAGAACTTCGGCGTATCTTCCTAGGTTCGGTGGCACAGCTCTTACTCAGTGGAAATCAGGACTTCGATCAGCACTTTGAGAAGTGGGCAAAGCAGTGTCAGGAATACGGTGCCAAGGATCCGGATTTAAAGTGCAGAGTTGAAGCGATGAAGCTGATGTCAGGATTTACTGAAGAGAGAGACGACCTGCTAGCAATGATCCCATCGGGCGACCAACAGCGCGAGTTCGTTCGCGGGTTGCTCGAAGTCATGGTCGAATATGACCTATGCGATGGTGGACTGGGACAATTAGTACTAGATACTTTCGAGACGCTTCACACGGACGAGGCAGCCGACTACGAAGGAGAGAAAGACTCGCCGCTCTCAGTAATACTGAAAGTAGAACGCACCAACAGTTCTCTAGCCATACGATCGATGGCGAACGGTTGTCTTGGTCATCTAATGCCCAGGCCATATCTCCGTGATCTCGGAGCAGCAATTTCGGGCTCGGTTGTGCCCGAGGAATTTCTCGTCGGAGTCGATAATGCCGTGTCTTCGATAACCCACATGTATTGGGGAGATGGATATTGCACGCCCTATATAGAACACCTTGGTCACGGCGAGAATATCAGCAATGAGAACTACGACGAACGCGTTCCTTTTCATTTAAACGACGAGCTCCGGATGCTTGCATCAATTAATCGGTTTGTGAACATCGAACATTCGAAAGCCAAATTGTGGGAATTGGTCGAGACATTACGAAGACTTACGCCCAAAGACGTATGCAACGAAGAACTGTTTGAGAAGCTGCGGCCCGATGCGCCTGGCCAACTTCCCTTGTTTGAGTAGCCCGCTCGGCAGAGCATCTGGAACAAGTGCAGTATCAAGCGGCACACGAAAGATGAGAGCATCAAGCAAGTGGCTTAAGATGTTGCCCTATCCTTTCCGTTCCGACGCCTACTCACCTCACGCCGCCTGCCGGTGATAGTGCTTTAGCATCCCGCCCAGCCGCTCCTTGCAGACCACTTGTCCTTTGGTTGTCGCTTCCGGCGGGTCAGCCGACAACGGTGTCTTCTCCAGCGCCCGATGAGGTCGCTCCGTGTTGTAATGCTCGACATACTCGCAGATCAGATGGTTCAGATGCTTTTCGCCGAGCACCACGAAGTGGTCTAGGCACTCCTGCTGGATCGATTGGATGACACGCTCTGCGTAGGCGTTGAGGTTGGGCTTCACCGGGCCAAGTCGGTGTACTTCCGCACCCTGCGATTCCAAGATGGCATCGAATTGGGCTGGGAATTTCGTGTCCCAGTCGTGAATAAGGTGGCCAACCTGCTTGCCTCGTTCACTCGCATCATGCAGGAAATTACGGGCCTGCTGCGTCACCCACGCGGTGTCCGGCGCGGCGGTGGCGGAGGACACGATCACCTCCCGGCTCTTGACGTTGATCCAGATGATGACAAAGTAATCGACCAGGCCGCGCATCGTCCAGATCTTCTTGCTCAGGAAGTCACACGCCCAGAGCGTCTCGGCGTGAATCTTCAGGAACTCGTCCCATGATCCCTCGCCTCGGTCCGGCCCGGGTTCCAGGCCCGCCGCCTTGAGGATGTTCCGCACCGTTGACTTCGACACGCTCTTGATGCCCAGCTTTTTGAGCTCGCCGAGTATGCGGGTGTAACCCCAACTGTTCTCACGGGCGAGGCGGAGGATCAGTTCGCTGATCTCCTCTGGCGTTTTCGGCCGGCCAGGCTTGCGCTTGGGTGCCGTTGTCTTGGCCTTCTTCTGCTTCTTCGTCTCTGCCACCCAGCGCAGGAATGTGCGGAGCGAGACGATCGTCATCAGTTCGCCGATGAACTTGCGCACCTTGCTTCCCAGTTTGACGAGGCGGGCTCGCTCAGGCGCGGTCACGGTCACCCGCTTGGGCAGCTTCGAGCGGAGAATTTGGTTCTCCGCCTTCAGGTACTGGATCTGAGCGACCAGTTCCTTGTGGGTGGCGTTGGCGAGCAGGAGCAGAAGGGGATGGAAAAAGCGGGCCATGGTTGTTACCGTGGTTGGGCCGCTTCCATGCAGCGGGTGACAGAGTATTTGAACCCCGCCGGAGGCCCTGTTTTAACCGGTGCGGGCGCGGTTGTCACCCCGGCCAGGACCATATCTCTCCCGTCTGCGGGCGCTCGCGCCCTGTTAACCACGAACAACTGGTTTTATGAAGAGGGTCGCGGACCTGAGAAGGAACCGAACGAGACGCCAACTGCGTTACATCAGCGATTGCAGGCACTTGTAAACTGGGCCTACACGCGAGAGCTTATGAAAAGGGTTGTGACCCGGGAGAGTAGTGCCGACCCCTGCGACCCGTGCCGGTGCACGGAGTCATGGCGGAACCACACCAACCGCATCGAACAAGCTGCTTGAGGACGAACGCGTAATCCCCCTTGTACTCCGGATTGGAGCAGGTCGCAGCAGACTTAGCCAGCAGTTGCTGAACGCGATCGAACTGGTCACGCTCGATGATCGCTTTGTGAGCATCGAGCGTTTGGATTAGTCCCCAGTTCACTTCGCCCAAGTAGGCGCGATTTGTCAGCACACTCTTGACCTGTCGCGCATCGAACGGCTTTCCACCGAACGCACGATCTGTACGAGTTGTGTGCTTGGGAACGACGATTCCAAGTTCCTGAAGATATCGAGTGACCGCACCGGCACTGCCAAGCCTTTCAGCCGCATTGAAGAATTGCTCGCGGATGATGGGAGCGAAGTCTTCATCGATCAAGAGGTGGCCGTCGCCACTCTCGGCGAGGTGATATCCGTAAGGCGGTCTGCCGTTCCACATCCCCCGGCGAGCGCGATCTTCCATCACTGATAGAGTTCGCTCTGCAATCAGATCTCGCTCCATCTCAGCGACGGATGCGAGAAGGTTCAACGCGAACTTTCCATAGGGCGTGGATGTGTCGAACTGCTCGCGGATGCTGACCAATTCAACGTTGTGTTCGCTCAGAAAGTTGCGGAACTGAAGCAGGTCGACGACGTATAATCTTCGATCAGCAGGTCAAGCAGGTAGTCTCCACCTTCAAATCGCCGCGTAGGGTCAGATGATGCAAATCGTTGCTCTGCCAATTTGATCAATCGCTCATTGGCCTTTGTTCGCTGTTCCGGCACGACTTGAACAAGAAGGCGCATGGCCGCGACGCCCGCCTCATAACCATCAGCACTCGAACGCACCAGTTCTTCCGAATTCTCACAAAGGAGTTTCACCAAGCCCGGCAATTCCTTCGCTTGTTGTGCCGCATCTAATAACTCTGTCGCCAGGGCCAAGTCATCTTTCGTATCCGGCGTGGCCTTCGCACGCTTGACTCTGGCCTCGTACAAATCCGCGTACGTTTCATGACCGTTGTCATTTGCGTACAAACCATTCGTTGCGGCGGAAGCAACAATCAACGATAGGATAAAGTATTTCTTAAACATCAAATCACTCCGTCAGGCTTTGAAGCGTAGTGATATCAGGATAACCAATCAGCCGCGTTCTGAACTCGTCAATCGGTTTCCAGCGTCGGCCCAATCATGAATGCGCGATGGTGGTCAATGCGTTGTTTGACAGTGGTGATGAGAAGGGCTGCCGCACGCTACGGTTTGGCAGCCACGGGTTCGAGGAGAGCCGATCATGGAGGGACCGCCCATCACAGAACGGACCGCACAGCTGATAGCTGACAGCTTCTTCAACTCGCCTGTCGCTGGGGGAATTCGTCGGCGATGACGCAGTTGCGGCCGTTGCGTTTGGCGGTTTCGACGCGGGCTTCGGCCCGGGTGATGATGTCGTGGACCTCGCCGCCCTGGCCCGGGATGGACACGATGCCGACGCTGGCGGTCATGCCCCAGGCGTCGCCGTCGGCCAGTTGCACCGGCACCGCGGCGATGACCTGGCGGACCCGTTCGCCCAGCACGAGGGCCGCGTCATCGATGATGTCCGGCGCCAGCACGCCGAACATCTTGCCCGAAAGGCGGACGATCTGGCAGGACTTTCGCACGCTGGCGCGCAGGGCGTTGGCGATGGCGCGAAGGAGGGCGTCGCCTGATTCGTGGCCCAGCTTCTGATTCAGTTCCTGGAAGCGGTCGATGCTGGCCAGCACGAGCGACCAGCGCGAGCCGGGGCGGTTGACCAGTTGCCTCATCGATATTTCAAGCTGTCTGCGGTTGGGCAGGTCGGTGATGGCGTCGGTCAGTTCGATCTGCCTCATGTGCTCGCGCTGCTGGGCGAACTCGATACGGGCGGCGATGACGGGGATCATGGCTTCGAGCAGGTAGATGTGGTGCCTTTCGATGCGTTCGCCACCCCGGCGGGCGATCCAGAGGATGCCTTGCGCGTCGGCGCTGCCGCGCAGCAGGCCGGCCGCCAGGCAGGTGAGGCCGGCCTGTTCGAAGGCCGGCACCCACGCTTCGCCGCGGGGCAGATCGGGCCAGAAGGAGACATCCTGATTGCCCAGCACGCGGGGCATGAGGCTGCGCTCGACCGCATCCACCAGTTGACGGTTCTGCCCCAGCAGGTAGGGGCCGTTGCCCCGGTTGATGACCTGCCGGCTTCGCGTGCCATCGCAATCGCAGCGGATGGCCAGGCCCACCGCCTCGACCCCGATCATTTCATAAAGCAGGTCGGCGGCCTTGGCGAGCAGCTCGTTGACGCTGCGCACATCGCGCAGTTCGTAGCCGATGCGCTTGAGGGCGCCCAGTTGCAGCGACTGCTGGCGGAGCAGGCGTTCGTTCTGTTCCTGGGCGGTGACATCCTGCACCACCCACAGCCGCCCCACCGCGGTGCCGTGCGTGTCGCTGACGGGAATGCCCTGGAAAAGGAAGGTGCCCACGCGGGTCACGGCACGGTGATGAGCCGGCCGCTTTTCCTCGGCTTCGATCTGACGGAGGCGGCTGGCGAAGATGTCGTGATCCACGATCCCCAGCTCGCTCCAGAAGTGATCCGGATCGTACAGTTCCCCGGTGATCGAATCGCTTCGTCGATGCAGCAGCGTCGCCAGTTGCTGGTTGTGGGCCGCGACGCGCCCCTCGGCATCGACGAGCACGATGGCGTCGCTCATGTGATCGATGATCAGGTTCAGAAGCTGGCTCTTGTCGGCAAGCTGGCGCTGCAACCGCTTGGACTGGCTGATGTCGAGCATCGACAGCCGCATCATCCGCAGGCTGCCATCCTCATCGCGCACGGCGGTGGCTTCGACCATCACATCGATCAGCCGGTTGCGGACCACGATGCGCATCTCGCAGCGGACCGCGTTGTCCAGATCCAAACGGTCGATGGTCTGGCGGAACAACGGATGATCCTCGGGCGCGACGAACTGCATCGCCTGCCTCTTGATCAGGTCCTGTTCGAGGGTCACGCCCAGCAGCGTGGCGGCGCGGCGGTTGGCCTCGATGATGGCGCCGTCGATCTGGATGCTGAGCATCGCCGCCGGCGCGAACTGGTAGAGATTCTCGAAGGCCCGTTCGCGCTGGCGCAGGCGATGGGTGGCGCATTCGAGGCGCGTCAGCATGCCGCCGATGGCTTCGGTGAGCTGGCCGAATTCACCGGGCAGATCGTTGGAGAGGTTGTAGAACGATTCGGGGCCTGCCCCTGCGGAGACGAGATCGGCGACATCCGAGAGCGGTCCGGTGAACCATCGCCTCAGCAGCAGCAGTCCCAGCAGGGTCATGACGCCCAGGAAGAACCACTGGGAGCGCAGCTCGCCGAACACTTCGGATCGCGCCTGCCGCCAGGCGCGTGCGCCGTCGATGAGGATTTCGAGCGAGGCGTTTTTGCCTTCGTGAAGGAACGGCGCCCGCACGATGGTCATGCCGTCCCAGGCGACATCGCCGTCGAACGACATGCCGTACTCAGGCAGGAGGCGCGTGGTGATGGATTCGCCGTCGGCCCGCGACCAGTCGCCGATCTCGATGGGGGTCTGCGCATCGGCGGTGAGGCGGACGCCCATGATGTAGCTGTCGGAAGCGACCACGCGCAGCGAATCCTTGAGCTGGTCGCTGATCTGCGTGTGCAGCACGCCGCGCAAAAGGGTTTGCAGATTGCGCGAGGTGAGCGAGACGCGCTGGGCGACCTGAAGTCGAAGCATCGCTTCGGACCTGCTCAGTTCGAGCATGCCCAGACCGATGGACATCAGCACGCCGCCGATGACGAGGCAGGCGACAAGCCGGGTGGCGACAGATTGGAAAAGTCCAAGCCTCAAGCTAAACCTCGGGACGGGAGCGCAAGCCAGGCGCACCGGAGCACCGTAGGTTCATCGGGCGATTACGACTGTGATTTGAACGGTTTACGTCGAAGAAGCAGGGGAATCACTCAGAATCTGAGTTCGGGATAAAACCGAGCCGCGACGTAACACGTCGCGGAGGCGAGCGACAAGAATGGAGCGACCATCGCGCAACGGATCACGGGATGCGAAAACGACCGGGCACTGATCGAGGCTGAAAGAAAAAGGTGCGATCGGCACCCCTTCAGGCTGTTCACGTCCGCGACTCGTTGAGTCGCGGCTCGGCCTTATCCTGTTCACTTTTGGGACCTTCATCCTTGGCCGGGGCTTCCGGGGTGTCCGGGGTGTCCGGGGGATCGTCGCCTTTTTCTTCCGGCTTGGGAACGGGGGCGAACAGGGCGTCAATCTGCGGCGCCAACGCCGGGTGAATGCCCTTGGCCATCTGGGCGGCGACCGCGGGCAGCGTGGTGGCCGGGAGCAAGGCGGTTTTGTCGTTGATGAGAATGATGCGGTTGTTCTTCACGGCGGGAATGTCCAGCCCGCGCAGATTCAACAGTCGCGGATCCCGATCGATCGGTTCAAGCGGCGGCTCGCCGGGCATGATCAGCACAATCACCTCCGGCCTGGCTTCGAGCAGCCTTTCACGATCGAGCGTCGGGGCGGTGCCCACCCGCTTGGCTGGGTCGTCCGCAGCCGCGAGAATCGCCTGCTTCCGCTTCTCCGGGTCGGTGATGGCGTTGAGCTCGGCGGCGGTCAGCGGGCGAATCTCCGGGATCGCCGCGTTATAGGCCCCGGCATACTGACGCAGCAGATCATCGAGCACCGTCTCCGGCCCGGCCGCCTGCACGCGAGGCTCAAGGGAGAACACCACCAGCACCTGCGGCCGCTTGCCAGGCTCCGAAGCGCTGTCGGCCAGCTCGGCGATGCGCCCCAGTTGACGGGTCATCTCATTGGCAACCACCAAGGCGCCATGATCATCACCCAGCAGATTCGCCAGGCTGTGATCCGATGAAACGCGATCATCGCCGGAGCCGATGCCCGATGGGGCGACGAACTTGCCCATGAGGATGCCGATGACTTCGCGGACATCCGTGGGCACCGGGAAGGCCACCACCTTGAAACCGTTGGCCTCCCCCTGCTTGATCAGACCGGCCGGCGGCCCCTCCCTGCCCGCCATCACCAGCACATGCGTCGGATTCAGCCCGATGATCTCCTCGGCGCTGGCGTTGTCATAAGGCCCGACGGTGGGCGTCTCCAGCTTGTCGAAAACCAGGGCGTGCGAATCATCCACACCCACGATCAGTTGCCCATGCCCCATGTCGCGGATGATCTGCGTCAGCGCCGGCGAAAGGCTCACCAGCCTGATGGCCTTGCCACCGGAATCACCGGAGTCCTTCGAGGTGGGCGCTCCCGGCCCCCCGTTGTCACAACCGACCGTGAACAGGCCCAGCAGCAGGACCGACAGCAGCATCGCAGCGGATTTCACTTGCATGTCAACATTCCTCATTCAACAACCCCGTTCGGTGGCGATCGCGCCAGGTGGTACCGGACCACTCATTCTAACGTCGGCTACCGGTGAAGGATAATTGAGATTCGTTGAGGTCAGGGTAAAGGCATATGGCGGAAGAGCGGAAGCCTCCCGCCGGGAGAGCGAGGCTCCGGGAGGGCGAGGCCGCCGGGAGAGCGAGGCTCCGGGAGGGCGAGGCTCCCGCCGAGCCGTTCGTTTGCGAAGCCCGTC
>CAZYPK010000006.1:0-71295 GCA_964649195.1 uncultured Phycisphaeraceae bacterium | reverse complement strand
ATCCGACGCGACGTGTGGGAATTGAAGTCGAAAAATTCTCAGGCTCCGGGAAGGGTGAGGGCCAAGGGGCGAGCGATGCACAACATGTTCACAAACAAAAACCCGATTTTCTAACCAGGCTCGCTTCCTTAATACTACAACGCTAACTCGCAAGGCATGTAACCACGGATTGCACGGATGGCACAGATAAGAAAAGCGAAATCCATGCGGTTCGCTTGCGCGACAACTGCCACTTAACGTCAAATCCTCGACTTTATCCGTGCTATCCGTGCAATCCGTGGTTAATTTGGCGAACGACTTGGCGTTGTAGTATTAAAATCCTCGACAAAATGTTCATCGGGCGCCCCTTGGCCCGCGCCCTTCCGGGCGGGGCTTAAGCGAAACTCAGCCTTGCACGATCTGTTCGTAAATCCCGGCATAACGCGCGTGCATCCGCGCCTGGGTGAAAGTGGCCAGCAGCCTGGCGCGGCCGGCGTCACCCATCCGGCGGCGAAGCGCGGGGTCGCGCAGCAAGGTCGCAAGGTTCGCCCCCAGGGCGGCATGATCGGATCGCGGCGAGAGCAGGCCGGATTCACCATCGGCAACCACTTCGCCGTTGCCGCCGACATCGGTCGCGGCGATGGGGATCGCGGCGCCCATCGCTTCGAGCAGCGTCACCGAGATGCCTTCGCTGAGGCTGCTGAGCATGAAGACATCGGCGGCGGACATCAGGCGGGGAATGTCGCTGCGCACGCCGAGGAAGCGCACCATGTCGCCGATGCCCAGTTCCGCGATGAGCGTTTCGATTTCGCCGCGCCGGTCGCCATCGCCGACCAGCAGAAGCAGCGGCTTGTCCGGCGCGGCAAACGTCCCCGCCGCCGCGGCAAAGGCCCGCACGGCGGTGGCGTGATCCTTCACCGGATGAAAGCGCGCCACCTGAAGCGCCACGCCGCGATGGGCGTCGATGTTCAGTTCCTGCCGCACCTGGGCGCGAACCTGCCCGGTGGCGTCGAACTGAAAGAGATCGGTGTCGATGCCGTTGTAAACCACTTCGATCCGACGGGCGGCCATGCCTTCGCTGTTCACCAGCGCCTGTTTGACGAAGTGGCCCACCGCCGTGACCCGGTCGCGGCCGCGCAGGAGCAGCTTGTTGGCCAGGACGCGCCTGGTCTTGCGGATGTCGGGGTAATGCCTGCCATGCTCGGTGAACAGAATGCGCGGCCTGGCGGTGAGGCTGCCCAGGAAACCACGCGAAAGGGAGGCATAGAAAAACGGCGTGTACTGATGGGCGTGCAGCACCTGAATGCGATGCTGCCTGACGATGGCGCGCAGCCGGCGGGCGACGGAGAAATCGACGCCGGGCCTGCGCCGAAGGTCGATCACCTCAAAGCCTTCCGAAGCGAGCTGCTTTCCCAACGGTCCCACTTCATCGAGGCAAAGGAAAATAAAGTCGAACCGATCCCGCAGCTCCCGGGCCAGCGCAGCCGCCAGCACCTCGGCGCCGGCGAGGTACAGACGATGCAACACATGGGCGATGACAGGCTTGGACAAACGAGGGTTCCGCGGGAGCAGTGATGTTGATTCACCATCGGCTCGGAAGGAGGGTGTTCGTTATGATTCGCCGATGGCGGGCCGATAGTGTGGATTGGGATGGTCGTTGTTTGGCATGGGTCCGAAAATCGGGTTGTTTTATGGAACAAGCGCCCCAATGGCTGCCTTACCGCCTTCGCATGGCTGTGGATCAGTGGCGCATCAACCGCGCCCTGCGCGGCCTGGATCGTGTGGGGCCGACACCGGCCGATGATGCCGGCACCGCCGATGCCGAGGTCTTCATGCTCTTGTGTCGCCGCGATCTTCGCCTGGGCGCGTTGGCGATGAAATCCCTTCTTCATCAGCGCGGTGAAGCGAAGCTGGCGGCCACGGTCATCAATGACGGTTCACTGTCTGCCGCGGATCGCGCCTGGTTCGACCGGCAGATTCCCAACGTGCGCTGGCAGGCCGGTCGGGACCCGCAGATTCTGAACCATCCGCGGATGCGGGGGAAGACCTGCGTCTGCAACCTTTATCTTGAGCCGACCTTTCCCCACATGCCCAAGCTGGTGCATCCGATGCTCACGGGGCGGGTCGAGCGCGTGGTGGTGATGGATTCGGACACCTGCTTTTTTCAGCCGCCGGAGGCGCTGATCGACTTCTGCATGGGGCGATCATCCGCCCCGCGCTACATGCACGATCATCAGGACGAATCGCAGGCGGTGCCGGCGCAGGTCCCCGAAATCTTCGCCTCGCTGGTCGAATCGTTGCCGCTGCGTGAAAAACGATTCCGCTTGAAGCATTGGTTCTTCAACGCCGGTCTGCTCGCCTATCGGCCGGCGGAGTTCGATTTCGACGTGACCGAGCGCTACCTCCAGTGGCTGGCCCAAGCCCCGCCCGCCATCAGCGAGGGGAAGCAGGCGATCTGGTTCGGTTCCTGGACGCGCGAACAGACCATGTATCTGCTCATGTTCGCCGGCGGCCCGGTCGAAGCCGAGCCGTTGGGGGATGACTACTGGCTCGGCGGAGCGCCGGGGCATGTGTTCAACCATTTTCTGAGGCACTATCTCGTTCGCAAGAGTTGCCTTGACATGCTGCGGAGCATGATCGAGCAGCTGGAGAAATGATTCACCCGAACGAAGGCTGAAGCCTACCCGGTGGGAAGCGATTGTTGATTTCGTCCATGCCTTCCGAGGTGGAAGGCACCTGGGCGAGTTCGGGAATGTCCAGGGCGAAGCCGGCCGGGCTGGCGTCGATGACGCGGTTGACGTAGGCCACGGTGACCAGGCCCATCGTGCAGACGATGTAGCCGACTTCGACCGACTCCATGCCGATGAACATCGAGCAGAGCATGAAGCCGCCGATGGAGGTGCACACCGCCATGCCCACATAGCGGGGCCAGACCAGCATGGAGGCGACGCGGGTGCGGGCCATGAGCAAGGTGCTCACAAACGTCATGACATAAAAGGTGATCATCCCCAGCATGCCGAAGACGCCATAATCGGCGCCGGTCTGGAGATAAAGGTTATGCACGGCTTTGCCGCCGGTCAGGCCGTACCGCTCCGCATAGAAACCGAAGTTTCGCGGCCCCACGCCCAGGGGATGATCCTTGATGCAGTTGATCGCCGCCGTCCATGTGACGAACCGGCTCTGGGCGGAGGCGTCCCGCTCCTCCGCGAAGATCGACATGAATCGTTCCCGCACCCCTTCGCCCGACAGCCAGAAGGTGATGACGACAAAAATCGTCGCGGCGCCGAGGGTCAGAGCCTTGCGCGGCAGATACAGGATCGAGAAGATGAAGATAAACGCACCGACCAAACACATGCCCAATTGCGATCCGCGCGAGTAGCTGAAAAGAATGACGTGTACCTGGCATGCCGTGGCGAAAAAGGCGGCCAACCTGACCCACAGCCGGCCATCGTAAACCGCCATGAAAAAGCTCAGCGGAATGGCGCTGACCATGATCATGCCCGTGCCATTGTTATCCACCGCTCCGAATCCGTTGTTGTGCAGGTAATTGGGGTCGATGAAGTACCAGTCGTTGATCACCCACGCCAGATAGCCCAGCGTTGCGATGATCATCCAGCAGAAAATGAGGATCGAACGGGCATCGCGCACGATCGTCAGGGTGACGATCACCATGATGATGATCTTGAACTGATTGTCGAGCATGAGCTGCGCATAGAGAGGCACGACGGCATACATCTGCCAGGCGAAGACGCCGCCGAGGAAGTAAACGATCAACCCCAATATCGCCAGCCTCGTGCCGCGCAAACCCTGGAACGTGCCGAATCCGACGATCGCCCACCCGATAAGAACAGACAATCCGATGTAGAAACTGAATCGCGGAGCATTGGTCGGATCAAACGCCCAGAACCAGAGAAACGGCGGGCGCAGGATCGCAAACCAGTAATAGACCATCAGCCCCACGAACGGATTGATCCATCCGCTCGCGGTGCCCAGCAGCGCCATGATGTGGGTGATGAGCCAGCCCATAGTTGCATTCAGGATCGAACTTCTACCTGATTTTTTCGACCAATTCCACGGTCCGCTGAACCACCATCGGCCAATCCAGCGATTGTGCCTTGATTCGGCCGGCTGCGCCCATCCTCATCCGCAAGGCCGGGTCCGCTAACAGACGATCCATCGCATCGGTCACCGCCTCGGCGCTGTTTCCATCCACCACATACCCCGTCTGCCCGTCGATCACCGCCTCCGCCTGCCCGCCGCTGTCGCCCGCCACGCAAGGCTTGCCGCACGCCCCCGCCTCGATGAACACCATGCCGAAGCCTTCGACATCCGTGCCCACCTGAACCGCAGGCATCGCAAACAGATCGCAGCAGCCGTAGAGCGCCAGCTTCGTCGCACCATCCACCTCGCCGGGAAAGTCCACGCGATCCGCAATCCCCAGGTCCTTGGCCTGCAACCGCAGCTTGTCCTTAAGCTGCCCGCCGCCGGCACAGACGTAAATCAACGAGGGATGGCGATCCTTCAACGCGGCGATGGCGCGCAGCACCATCGAATGATTCTTTCGCGGATCCATCCGGCCAAGGGTCAGGACCACCTGCTTCTCCCGCCAGCCGCGCTGCGTTCGGTAATCCCGGCCCGCAGCCTCGGCGCCCTGAAAAGCCGAAAGCTCCACACCGGGATTGATCACTACTACTTTTTTCGGATCGATGTGGTTCGCCAAATATCGCACCGTGTTCCGGCTGTTGGCGATCATCAGATCGACGGCCTTGTGGGCCTTGTGCATGAGCATCGTCAACTGCCTGCTCGAACCGCAGGCGGTGATCTCCTCGCCGTGGGCATAGCAAATGATTTTCAGACGTTTGCCATAACGCCACTTGAGCGGAATCAGGCTCACCGCCTCCGGCACCGCGTGAATGCAATGCACGCGCACGGTCGCATCCCGGCCGCCGCTTCGCAATCGCTCGCTGACCGCCCGCATCATGCGCCAGTAGCGCCTCAGGCGATGGACGCTCTCGATGCCCCAGTCATTGATGAAGATGTCCCGCCGGTCCATCACAAGATTGGGCGAGGTGACATGATCGCCGCTCTCAGGCCGCGCCGCGATTTTCGGAAACTCCGCCGTGCCCGGGGCGTGGTTGTAGTAGTCGTGCGTGATCACCTGCACCGGCGAGGGCCACCGGCCATAAACGTTGTGCATCCACGCGATCGACCCGCCGTGCTGAGGCAGGAACTTTTGTGCAAGCAGTATGTCGATCACCTTGGCCATCCGTTTCATCCCTGCGATTTAGCCGTTCGCCTCGGCGAACGGAGTCATCCTCGTGTCGTCGCGCCGCACAACGATTCATACACCCGCATCAACCGTCCTTGATAAACCGCCGGTGCGTAAAGCGACTTCGTCCGCTCGTGCGCCGCCTTGCCCCACTGTCGAATCAACGCGCGATCCTGCGCCTGGCTCAACGCCTGCGCCCACCCTTCCGCGCCGCCTTCGACCAGGTAGCCGGTGACGCCGTGTTCGATCGTTTCCGCCAGGCCGCCCACGCGATTGGCGATGGCGGGCACACCATAGCGGGCCGCCTCCAGCGGCACGAGGCCCAGCGGCTCGATGCGCGACGGGCAGACCATCGCATCGACGCGCCGGTGCAGCGATGTCACATCCTTGAGAAACCCCAGCCACTGAATGCGATCCGCCACGCCGCACTGCTGCGCCAGCGATTTCAGCTTTGCCAGATAAACACCGCCCGACTGCGTATCCTCCCCCGCCACCAGCAGTCGCGGCCGCTCCTGCGCAGGCAACCGGCTCATCGCCGTGATCACCAGATCGAGCCCCTTCGATTCGATAAGCTGCCCCGTGAACCCAAGCGTCAGTTCCCCCGCCGCTCGCGGCACAGCATCCTCATCGCCTTGCTTCTCCGACATCCCCGGCCAATCCACCGCATCCGCAATCACCTCCAGCTTCGTCCCCTTCAAAGGCGTCCCGCTCACATCCCCCAGTTCGCGCCTCACCCAATCGCTGATGCAGATCAGCCGTTCCGCACCGGCCCGCGCCCACCACCCCGCCGACTCCGCGCTGATCACCCACCGCACATGCACCACGCGAGGCACGCCCATCTTCGCCCCGACCACGCTCATCGCCTGGCAACTGGGCACATCGTTGGCGTGCATCACATCAGGCCGAAGCTGCGCGACCAGCTTCCGCAGCCGCCACAGCGAACGCCACCACGACAGCATCGAAGCCCGGCTGCGCTTGGGCGTCGCCAGCATCGAGACGGGAATGTTCAGCGCCTTCGCCTGATCGATCAGCTCCGTCTCATGCCCCAGCGCCAGATGAGGCTCGATCCGCGTTGGGTCCAAATGCCGAAGCATCGACATCAACGCCCGCTCCGCCCCGCTGACAAACGGAGCCCGCGCAATGTAAAGCACACGCATCGGACGATCGAGTTGTGTGGGATCATTCAACATGCAATCTTTAGCCGTTCGCCTTGGCGAACGACGAATTCACAACCTTGGCCACATCGTGGTTCCTCCGTTCGCCAAGGCGAACGGCTAACGTCTTCCCAACCATCGATCCACGCGATCCTTCAGTTTGTAAATCCACGCCGGCCGCGAAGCCTTCCTCTCCACCGCTTCAAAACGCGGCCCATGAACGCCCAGTTCCTTCGCCAGCCCGCACAGCTTTTTCGCCGTCTCAAACTGCCGCCGCCAGAACGCCGACTCGGCCCGGCCACCCAGAAACTTCGCCACACGCCGCTTGATTTCAGCCTCATCGACGCCCGCCTCGCCGCCATACCGCTTCACAAAATCCATCTGCACCCGGCAGTGAAACCCGAACGCCCGCGCCAGGTTGCCCATCGCCCCGTGTCCGCCGTGAATGCGATAAAGCGTCAAAGGCTCGGCAATGTAAGCCAGCGATCCGAATCGCGCGCAGCGCAGGCACAAATCGTAATCCTGCGAATTGGTCCACCGCGCATCGAACGGCTGACCGTGAGCCTCCGCCTTCGCAGCCTTCGCCACCACGCTTCGTCGCACCATCACACTGGAAAAAAGCACCAGAAACTCGTGCAGCAAAACATCCAGACAATCGCCGACGCACGGATTGTCCAGCCGCTGCGGGCCATCATCGGTGATCCGTCCCGCTTCATCGACGTATCGAAACGAGGTATGCACCAGCGCCACGCGATCATCCGCTTCCAGCGCGGCAAGCTGTTTCGCCAGCTTGTCGGGATGCCAGCAATCATCGCTGTCGAGAAACGCGATGAACGGGGCCGTGGTTTGGGCGATGGCGGTGTTGCGGGCGGCGACGACGCCTTGCTTTTCCAGGCGGGTGTAACGCATCACGATCCTGCCCGCAGGATCGCCATATTTTTTCAGGTAAGGCTCAAGCGCCTGCGCGGTGTCGTCCGTCGAACCATCATCCACGATCGCCACCTCGATGCGCACCGGCGTCGTCTGAGCGACCACCGAATCCAGCGCAACGGCAATCAACCCCGCCCGGTTGTGCGTGGGCGTGACGACGGCAATCGTGAATGGATCGGTTGGTTGATTCATGAGAGAGAAGGCACGAAGGCATTGAGGCACGAAGGCACGGAGGCACGGAGGGGGGAAAAGTTCCGAGTTTCGAGTTCCGAGTTCCGAGTTAAAAGACAGCGGAACCGATTCGAGTCTGCATCCCTCCACAACTCGGAACTTGGAACTCGGAACCCGGAACTCGGAACTTTTCCCCCCTCCGTGCCTCCGTGCCTTCGTGCCTCAATGCCTCCATCCCTTCCCCCTCATTTTCATCCCCTGACCGCATGCCACAGTTTGGAAAAGTTAAACGTCACCGCCACGCGCCCGCCAAACCGTTTGGCGGCATTGAACGAAAAAAATCCCGCCATCATCTGCGCGATGCCGCGCACGAGCTGCGTCAGCGCCACGCGATAAAACCAGCGCGGCATTTTTCCTTTCGCGCCGGTCAGGTCGCCGCCTCTTCGCGTCATCTCCGCGCTGAGCCAGCCCTGCCGCCACGCGAACTGCCTGGCGTACTTGCGTTCCATTCGCTCCGCGGGCACCGGATGATTCACCACCGCATCCGCCACATACCAGCCCCGCCCGCCCGCCTTGGCGATGGACTTGACCATCAGGCTGTCCTCCATGCCCATGCGGATGTCGCCGCGATGCCCCACGGTAACGTCGAAGCCGCCGGCCGCGCGAATCGCATCGATGCGCAAGGCGAGGTTGGCCGTGTAAAACGGCGGATCGTTCTCCGCATCCCATGCACGCGATGCGCCGCCGCGGTCATACTGCACGATCGTGTCGCCGAGCATCGCACAGTGATTCGCATCAAACCACGCAGGCCGGGGCGCGGTCCACACCGGCTCCACCCGCCCGCCCCAGAACGCACAGCCCGGCTGCGCCTGAATCTGCGCCCACATCCGCACCAGCCAGTGCGGATCAAACGTCACATCATCATCCGTGAACAAAACGATCGCCGCCGCCGCTTCCTTCACCGCCCGGTTGCGGGCGTGACTGGTGCCGGTCGCAGACTCGGCGATGTAGCGGATCGGAATGGAAAAGTTCCGGGTTCCGGGTTCCGAGTTCCGAGTTGGGATGATTTCGGATTGGGGATTTTGAATTTCGGATTTCGGATTGCGGATTGCGGATTTGAAATCCCCTTCGTGTCTTTCCGCCAACTCGGAACTCGGAACTCGAAACTCGAAACTCTTCCCCGTCTGCACAAAAGATTCCACGATATTCCTCACGCTTTCATGGCATTCGTTGTCCACAACGATGATTTCCCATGCCGCATCGATCGGCTCGCAGGCCGCCAGGGATTCGAGCGTGGTGCGGAGCAGATCGTGACGTTTGTAGGTGCAGATGGCGACGGTGAGGTCCATCACGCCGCCCCTCCCGCCTGCCGGCCGCGGGTGCGATCGAACCAGTCCTTGAAACGGATCACCCAGTCAGGCCACCGGCTGCGCCTGCGCCAGGTTTCAATTTCCACGTTCGTCAGTTTCATCTCATCCGCATAACCCAGCAGATCGCGGAACGCAGGCAGATTGCGACGCCAGTAAAGGCTCTGCAATTTCAGCGCGACGTGATCGGCCAACTTGCCTCGGATGTAAGCCTCGCCGATCCGCTCGCGCTGCCGGGGATGCTCATCGAAAAACTTGAAGACGGCCCGGTGATGAAAGCGAATCTGCCGCACGGGGCTTGCGCTCATCTGCCCGGCGTGATAGCGATAATGCAGCAGATACTCCGGCACAAACGCGAACGAACCCGCCACGCTCAAACGGAAATAGAGATCGATATCGCAAGCCTGTTTGAAAGCCGGGTCGTAACCGCCGATGGTGTCCAGCGCGCTCTTGCGCACCATGATCGAAGGATGCCCGATGCTCGTCGGATCAAGCAGTGCCCTGGTACACCAGCCGATCCGCGAACTCACCGGCGGCTTGCTCATGTCACCCACACGACCATCGGGAAAATGTCCGACGACGCCGGTATGCACCATCACGCATTCATCCCCGGCTGCGCGTGCTGCGGCAATCTGCTTCTCAAGTTTCGTCGCCTCCCACCAATCATCGGTATCAAGCTGCGCGACCCACGCCCCGCGAGCCGCGCGGATGCCGGTGTTGCGCGCCGCCGGTTCGCCTGCGTTGGCCTGTTGAATAAGCTCAATGGTGTGATCGGGGTGGTCCGCGATGTAATCACGAATGACCCGGGCGCTGTTGTCCCTGGAACCGTCATCGACGATGACGATCTGCACCGCCTTGTGCGTCTGGGCGATGGCGCTGTCGAGCGCATGCACGATATAGTCCGCCCCGTTGTAGCAGGGCATGACGATGGTCACGCTGTCGTCGAAGTTACCGGACATCAGAGCCTCGCAGGACCACTGGTGAAAACAACCATACGCGCACACGATCCGTGTTGTTCTCTTCGACCAAATCAGGATGATGCGTTGATGGGCAGTGGTGTGACGGGTGATCGAGCCGATAGTGTGACTAGACTTTCCGGAAGCTGACGATCTGGAAGCTGTTCACGAGGCCGTTGTGATGAGGATCGTTTATTGCCTGCCGTTCTGGCCTTATCTTTACACGCCCTGGCTGTTCAATGAGCTGGCCTGGATGCGGGGGCGAGGCCATCATGTGGCCGTGATTTCACTGAGCGATCCACCTGGCGCCAGTGCGAACCTGAATGATTTCGGCCTCTCCGATGTACCTGTGCTTCAGGTGCGATTGCAGCATCAGTCGGATCTGAAACTCTTGAGAAATCTGCTGGCGCTGGGCATCCGTGGGCTGAATGCGAAGCCTGCACGCTCGCTTGCCGACTACCGCCGCGCGTGTGGACTGCGACAGGGATTGCACGAGTGGGCCACGATGAAACGTGTGCTTGCATTTGTGAAAGCGCAACAGCCCCAGGTGATTCACGCTCACTGGGGTTCGCACAACGCGATCATGGCGGCTGACATTCGCAAGGCGACGGGGCTGCCCTTTGCCGTGCGTTTTCAAGGCGGGGACCTTTATCGGACACCCGCCCCCGCGCTGCCTCGCATCGTTGATGAAGCCAGTGCGCTTTGTCCTGTGAGCCGGTTCATGGCCGATCTGCTCGCCGGTGAAAGGCCGGTGCCTCAGTTGCCGCAGGTGCCGAAGGTGAATCTCGATCCCGCCAGGATGCGGGTGGTGCACAACTCGATCCCGCGATCGGCACTGGCGAGCGAACCCTTGCCGCAAGGTGAAGGTGACATCGTCGTGGGCATGATCGCCCGACTGGACCCGGAAAAGCGGCACGGCGATCTCATCACCGCTGTCGCCCGGCTCGCGCCGCGCCTGCCGCAGCTTCGCCTCAAACTCATCGGCGGAGGCGGCCTCGAATCCGCCTTGCGCGAGCAGGCCGCTCAACTGAACATCGCCGACCGCCTGGAGATCACCGGCTCGCTGCCCTGGGCCAAAGTGCTTGAAGCCACCCGCTCATTGCACCTCTACGCCCACACCTCCGAGGTCGAAGGTTGCAGTCTTGCGGTGCTTGAAGCTCAAGCCCAGGGCCTGCCGATGTTGCTCTCGCGCACCGGTGCGGCGGCACAGTGCGTGATGGACGGCATCAATGGCCACCTGTTCCACGCGGGGGATCTCGATGCACTGACGGCCGGTCTGGAGAGACTGATCACCATCGGACCCGATGCGCGAAGAGCGATGGGACAGGCGAGCATCGATCATATAAGAAAACACTTTCTATTCGATACCGTGATGATACAGGTGGAGGAGATACTGGAGGCGATTCGATTGAATCAGGCGTTACCGGAATGACGCACCGTTGAATGCATCAAGAAGCAGACATCGACCGGCATCAGCCGGGGTCTTCAGCAGGCCACCGGATTTTCTTTTTCCCGAGCATCCCCAGCCATGACCACCAATTATGACGAATCTTTCTTCACTCAGCATGAAGCCTGGTCACTCCATTCGGCACAGCGGATCGTGCCTTTGGTGCTCGAAGCCGTAACGCCATCGAGCGTTGTGGACGTGGGTTGCGGCGAAGGTGTCTGGCTTTCCGTTTTTAAGACGATGGGAGTCAAACAGGTGTTGGGCATGGACGGATCCTGGGTCAATAAAGGTCGGCTGCAAATCGATTCGAACGAATTCGTCGAAAGCGACCTGGCTCAGGGCTGCGACACCTCGCGCGCTTTTGATCTGGCAGTGTCCGTTGAAGTGGCGGAGCATCTGCCGCCGGCGCGGGCGCGGAGTTTTGTGCGCGATCTCACCCTGCTCGCACCTTGTGTTTTATTTTCAGCCGCCATCCCGCACCAAGGGGGAACGGATCACAGCAACGAGCAGTGGCAGGAGTACTGGGCCAGGCTGTTTCGGGAATTCAATTATCTGGCCGTCGATTTTATTCGTCCGCTGGTCTGGCATGATGAGAATGTCATGTGGTTCTACCGGCAGAATGTTCTGATGTACGTGCGCGCCCAGACCATCGAAAAGTATCCGGCGCTCATGGCTGCGCATCAACGAGGATTGGGGCTGCCTCTGTCGGTCGTACATCCGCAACGCTTCGTCGACGCAATGAAGCCGCGTCCGGCGAACCTCAACGCTCTGTCGTTGGGAGAGGTGCTGCGCGCGCTGCCAGGGTGCCTGACACGTTCGATCAGAGGCAAGGTGCGCCGGCTTCGGGACCGTTTGTGCGGAAAGCAAGGTTGAACGACATTTGAATCAAGCCCAAGACCGGATCATAACCAGGTCCCCAGCCTCGCTCGCAAACGGTGCCGCAGCCTGATGCGCCTGCCGTATGAATCCAACGTGCTGAAACCCAGGCGAGCAGAGGCAAAGTCCTTGTTCCAGTATCGCGAATAGGCCTGTGTCTCCAGTTCGTCGAGGGCGAACCGGAGCAACTCGTCCTTCTCCTGCGCATTGAGGTTGTGCGGCGCGTTCCGCAGCGTTCGGAGGCGGCCCAGGCCCGAGTAGATCTGCATTCGCCGTATGCCCGATGTCATCTGCGTGTCATGTCGCCGCACGCGTGCCAGGGTCTGCGGAAGGTAAACAGCCTCATGGTTTGCCAGCAGGTGCAGCCACATCGCGTAATCTTCGGTGCCATTCAAGTCCTCGTAAAAGCCCGATGCGGGCATCGCCGCAATGCGAACGAGCGTGGCCGATGGATGAATGCCGTTGCGCTTGAACAGCGTGGTGAAGCACCGGCCGAATATCTTGCCGCGGATTTCCTCGATCATGGGTCCATCGCCGATGTGCGTGCCGAAGTTCTCTGTCGCGCAGTGGCAAAGCGCCGCTTCGGGATGGGCCGTCAGCATCGCAACCTGGGTTGAGATTTTCGCAGGGAGCCAAAGGTCATCCGCATCGATCAGGGCGAGCATGGTCCCCCGCGCCTCGTGCAGGAGAGTGTTGCGTGTCACACCCAGTCCGCGGTTGCGAGGATGCCGAATCACACGGATGCGGTCGCCATAGCCCCGGAGGATTTCGAGAGTGCGGTCGCTGCTGCCATCGTCGCAGACGATCACTTCCATGTTCGGATAGTCCTGCATCAACACTGAATCAATCGCTTCCGCGACAAAAGCCTCCGCGTTGTAGGCGGGGATCGTCACCGTAACCAAAGGCGGCTTGAGGTGGAAAGCGTCAGTTGCCATGATGCACTGTCGGAAAGTTCAAAAAGAGTGGAATCGGTCTGATACCGTTGAGACAATATGACATCGATAAAATGCTTTTGGATGTTAACCTCGGTCATTCATTCCCG
Source organism: uncultured Phycisphaeraceae bacterium (assembly GCA_964649195.1). GTDB lineage: Bacteria > Planctomycetota > Phycisphaerae > Phycisphaerales > Phycisphaeraceae > JTS-RE9. Next base: position 58,104 of record CAZYPK010000006.1, on the reverse strand, counting down.
TCATTTTATCTGTTTCTGAAACAACAGCCGTTGACGTTCGGACACCGTGACGTTTCAACCTTCCGGCCAGCTTTCCTTCCCATATTTCCCGGCATCGGTTGTCATTGTCCAACCTTGTTCCCTCCCCCATCCCGGTTGCAAATTCTCTTGTTTGCCGAACGAATATTTGATCCACGTGATGTCTCGTGCCGTAAAGGTTCAATCGCCGATGATGTTCGTTGATGAGCCGAGCCAATGTCATTCTGCTTTGGGGCGCCTCCGGCCACGCCTGCGTGGTGGCCGATGTCGTGCGGTTGGAAGGCCGCCACAGGATTATCGGCTGCATCGACGACTTGAACCCGCAGCCGCGATCCACGCCCGCCGGGCCGGTGATGGGTTCGTGCGAATTGTTGCCGGCCTTGAAACAACAAGGCATCACCCGCATCCTCATCGCCATCGGGGACAACGCGGTGCGGCTGCGGCTTGCGGAGAAGGCCGTGGCGATGGGGTTTGAGCTGGCCGCCGCCATTCATCCGCGGGCGACCGTGGCCGAGGGTGTGAAGATCGGGGCAGGCAGCGTGCTCATGGCCGGCAGCGTCGTCAATCCGGGGGCGATCATCGGCGCCAACTGCATCATCAACACCTGCGCTTCGGTGGATCACGATTGCATCCTCGGCGATGGCGTCCACATCTGCCCCGGCGCCCACCTGGCGGGCAACATCACCGTCGGCAGCGGCACGATGATCGGCGTCGGGGCCGTGGTGCGCGATCGGGTGCGCATCGGCAGGAACTGCATCATCGGCGCCGGGGCTGCGGTGGTTGGCGATATTCCCGATGACAGCGTGGCGGTCGGCGTGCCTGCGAAGGTGGTGCGGAGGCGGGATTCGTGATGACAAGACAATCGCGGGTTTGCGGTACTACGATATGCTGCTGAGATAGGTGGGGCCGAAGAGGATTTCGGATTTCGGAATAACCTTACGTTCAAGCCGCTTGCGGCGTAGCAATCCCCTGGTTCACGGTACATCGGGGGTTATTCAGAAGTCCCACTTGGGATTTGAGATTTGAAATTTGAGATCGGATCGATCATGGGCTGGCAGGATCGCGATTATGGAAGTGGTGGTGACGGCGGCGGCGGCGGTATGCGCCACGCGCTGCAACAAGCCGGCGGTTATGCCCTGCCCATCGGCACGTATCTGAACGTGCGCGTCAGCGTTCACTGGTCCTTCTTTCTCATTCTCCTTTGGCGGATGCTGGCCGACGGCGACGCCTGGTGGGCGCTGCGCTGGTCGAGCCTGCTTTTTCTGAGCGTGCTGCTGCACGAGTTCGGGCATGTGCTGGCCTGCCGGCGCGTCGGCGGGCGGGCGGATGAAATCCTGATGTGGCCCCTGGGCGGGCTGGCGTTCTGCGATGCCCCGCGGACGCCCTGGGCCCAGTTCGTCACGGTGATCTGGGGGCCGCTGGTGAATGTCATCATCGCCGCCGCCTGCTATGGCACGCTGCTGGCGACGCACACCGGCCCGATGCCGGTGAGCCTGGCGCCGTTCAACATGTTTCAAGCCTACGTCCCCGGTTTGCCCGGCCTGCTGGCGGACCTGTTCGTCGTCAACTACAGCCTGCTCCTGTTCAACCTTGCGCTGCTTTTTTATCCGTTCGACGGCGGCCGCCTGGTGCAGATCATCCTCTGGAAAAAGCTGGGCTACGTGCGCAGCATGACCATCGCCACGCGGGTGGGCATGATCGGCGCGGTCGGCGTGGCGCTGTACGGCATCATGTCGCGCAACCTGATGCTGATGATGATCGCCCTGTTCGGCTTCATCGCCTGCTATCAGCAGGGGCAGATGATGCGGCAATACGACATGATGGGCGGCGGCGGCCACGCACCCTACGGCGGCCATGCTCCGCAGGTCGAACGCAAGATCGGCTGGCTCGAACGCCGCCGCATCAACGCCGCCGCCAGACGCCGCGCCGCGGAACGCGAATCGGATGCCAAGCTCGATGCCGAGGTCGATCGCATCCTCGCCAAGGTGAAAGAGCAGGGCCTGCAAAGCCTGAGCGACAAGGAAAAGAAAACCCTGCAAACCGCAACGGATCGGCAGCGGAGAAGCGCGTAAATAAGTTCCGGGTTCCGAGTTCTGAGTTCTGAGTTCTGAGTTCTGAGTTCTGAGTTGAGGAAAAGGCCAATTCAAGATTTGAAATCTCAAATCTCAAATTTCAAATCACAAACAAGCTCCAAACTCCAAATGAAAAAACCTGGAACCTGGAACTCGGAACTCGAAACTCGGAACCCGGAACTTATCCCTCCCCCAGCACCATGTTGTCGATCAGGCGAACGTCATCGACCTTCGCGGCGATGAGCGCGACCACGCCGCCGGTGAGAGCCGGTTCGATCGCGTCGATCTTGCCCAGCGTCTGCGGATGTCGCAGCGCGGCATACTGCACATTGAGCTTGTGCGCCTGGAGCACCATCCGCATCGCGGCTTCGACGGCTGCGGGGTCCGGCTCGCCGCGTTCTTCGACCAGGGCGCGGGCTTCGCTGAGGGCTTTGAACAGGCCCAGGCCGCGCCTGCGCATGTCGGGCGTGAGATGGCGGTTGCGGCTGGAGAGCGCCATGCCGTCGGCGTCGCGCAGCGTCGGACAGCCGACGATGCGGACGGGCAGCGCCAGGTCCTCCGTCATCGCCTGAATCACCTTGAGCTGCTGAAAATCCTTGCGGCCAAAACACGCGACATCCGGCTGCGCCATGTTGAACAGCTTCATCACCACCCGGCAAACCCCCGCGAAATGCCCTGGCCGAAACGCGCCTTCCAGAACGCCATCGAGCGAAGGAACCATCAGCGATGACTCGATCGCATGAGGCGGATACATCTCTTCATGGGTGGGATGAAACACGCCTGCCGCCCCGGCTTTTTCGCACATCGTCAGGTCATCCGCCAGCGGACGCGGGTACCGGTCGAAGTCTTCCCTGGGACCAAACTGCGTGGGGTTGACGTAGATGGTGACGATGACGTGATCGGCCAGTTGCCGACCCGCCTCGATCAGCGAGAGGTGGCCGGCGTGCAGAGCGCCCATGGTGGGCACGAGGGCGACGGTGCCTTGAAGCGAACGACGGATGACGCGGAGATCGTTGACGGTCTGAACAGTCCACATGGCGGGAATGTAGCTTTAGCCGTTCGCCTTGGCGAACGAAGCGAGCGAATCTCAAATTTCAAATCACAAATCTCAAATCACAAACAAGCTCCAAACTCCAAATGAAAAAACATGGAACATGGAACTAAAAACTCAGAACTCGGAACTCAGAACTCAGAACTATATTTTTATCCCGGAAACTTGATCGCTTCGCCCGTGAGTTTGCGGTAGAGGTCGATGGTGTCGGCCACCTGCTGCGATGCCAGGTGGTGTTGCCGGACCCATTCGCGGGCCCGGCCGCCCAGGGCTTGACCGGAGTCGGGGGCGACGATCAGGTGCCGGAGCATCTCCTCCCAGCGGGTGGCGTCGGCCTTGTCGGTGAGCCAGGCGGTTTGATCGTCGATGAGGTAATCGAGCCAGGGATCGGTGTGGGCGATGATCGGCAGGCCCAGCGCCATGGCCTGCAAGGTGAGGCTGCGCGAGCGGCGCAGCGGCTGGGGATGGATGATCACATCGGCGCCCAACTCCAACTCGCGGTGGCCCAGCTTGTGCGGCACCATGCTCACGTTCGAGAGGATGTTCAGCTTCCTGGCCGACTGCCACAGGGCGTTGTCCGCCTCCGCGGGGGCGTCGAGGAAGAACTGCACTTCGGGATGATCGACGATGATGTTCCGGATCGCCTTGAAGAGCGATTCGTAAAAGGCGTCATGCCGGGTCTGCCCGCAGATCAGGGCGCACAGGGGCGGCTCCTGGGCGGTCGGTTTGTCATCAGGCTCGACGGGAGGGATGCGAACCCCCGGACGGATCGTGCGCACCATGAACGCATCGGGCAGGCGGTCCGTCAAGGCGCGGGTCAGGGGTTGCGTCGTCGCGGCGAAGGCCACCCTTGCCGCGTCCAGCCTCGGCAACAGGCGCACCGCCCGCTGCACCTCCTCCTCGCCGCTGACCTGAAGCACGATCGCCGCCTCGACATCCTCCGCCAGCTCGATGCCGCCTTCCCAAAGCTGATGATGGAGCACGTGAATCACATCGGGTTCGAGCTTCTCCAACACATCGGCCATCGCCGACACCCGCCTTCGGCGCAGCCAACCCCATGCCGAATCCTCCCACGAAAGCCGGTCGCCAAAGGGAATGCCATCCTCGACGGGCAGTTCCCCCGGCACAAGCTGGGCGACGCGCACCTGTTCATCAATGAGACCGACGATGAGATGGCGAAATCCCGCCAGTTCCTCATCAAGCCAAAGCGAATTGGCGAGCAGTGACACCTGCATGGTTGGAATGTTAGCTCATATCGATGCCTTGCAATCTCAAATTTCAAATCTCAAATTTCAAATAGGATTTCTGAATAACCCCCGATGTACCGTGGACCAGGGGATCGCGAAGCCGCAAGCGGCTTGGACGTGAGGTTGTTCAGGAATCTCAAATTTCAAATCTCAAATCAAATCCGCAATCCGAAATCCGAAATCCGAAATCCCAACTCCGAAATCATCTTTTCATCGCTGCCGCGAGAATCTCGCTGGTGCTTGGCCGCATGATGCGGGGATCGACCTGTTCGCCTTTGAGCAGGGTTTCGCGGACCTGTTTGCCGCTGATGAAGACGGGTTTTTCCTCCTTGTGATTTTCCATGAGATCGACGCGGTTGATGGAATCGTAGTAGGCCGCGAAGCCGACCTTCACGGGTTTGACGAGCAGTTCGCCGCTCAATTTCTCGAAGATTTCCTGGGCATCGAAGTCGCCCCAGATCGCGGTGCCGTCGGCATAGGGCGCATCGGCGTGTTTGCGGCCGATGACGATGTGGGTGAAGCCCATGTTCTGGCGGTAGATGGCGTGCATGACCGCTTCGCTGGGGCCGCCGTAGAACATCTTCATGTCCAGGCCGATGAGCAGCGTGCGGTCCTTTACACTGTTGCCGACCTTCGCCCACAGTTCCGCATCGCTGTCGCCGTCGCCCAGTTCGCCGGACTCGATGAGGCGTTTGTAGGTCTGCATGCGGACGAGTGCGTTCACATCATCGCCCTTGGTTTCACCCAGCAGCGGGTTGAGCACCGCGCCGGCATTTTTGCCCTGCCTCAGCAGCCATTCGAGGCCATAGACCAGTGCGTATTCATGGGCGCGGTGCAGCGGGTTGCGCGTCTGGAAAGCGACGACCGCCTCCCAGCCTTTGGTGGCGAGCAGTTCGCGGATCTGCGCGGGGGTCTTGATGTATTCGCCGAACTGCGGATGGACGGCCTGCTGAATGACGCTGATGGCGCCGCCCAGGAGATGGGTTTTGTCGAGGTTGTCCGGGTTCTTGAGCACGATGTCGGCGCCGGGGTGATCGGTGCGCTCGGTGCGATAGACCTGCCTGAGGTAGTAAGCCTTGTCCCAGGGGAAGACCGATTCGACATCGAGCGTGGCGATGATTTCACCGGCGGGATTGGTCAGGGCGACGGTCTGGCCCGCCTCGATCGTGCCCGCCAGTTCGCTCGACACCGGCAGCGACAGCGGAATGGTCCACGCATATTTTTTGCCGTTCACTTCAACGACATTCTCCGCCAGCACACGGTTGAAAACCGCTTCGTTCATCGGCCCGACCATCGGGCTGAGCGTGCCATCGGCCCAGCGATAAACGGTCGAGACATCGGCGTTGCTCAGGCCCACCCTGACCAGCGGCGCAGCCTTGGCGAGCAGGGCGGCATGGTCGGCGGCGAAGCGGTTGACGAGCGTGCCGCCGTGCGGCGCGATGAAGGAGGACATGGCATCTCCAGTGGGAAAAAGGCGTGAAAAAGAGGGTTGTTGCAATTGGGGGAAAGGATGGTAGTGAGACGGGGTGACGGGTGCAAATGGCATGAAAAAACGGCCTCCGGGTGGAGGCCGTCTTCGATGAATCATTTCGTCGCCATCGCCGCGGCTCAATCCTCGATCGGCTTGACCCAGATGTTGCGGAAGCGGACCGGGTTGCCGTGGTCCTGGATGTGCAGCGGGAGCTTGTCCGCGTGGTGCTGATATTTGGTGGCCTTGACGTGGGAGACGACGCCGACGAGTTCGTAGTCGTCCTGCACCTTGATGCCGTTCCAGATGACGGTGATGCGGGCGGGCTTCACGAGTTTTTTCTCGGCATCGAATTGGGGGGCGTGCCACTGGATGTCGTAGCTGTTCCACTCACCGGGCTTGACCGAGGCATTGACGGAAGGCGGATTCTGTCCGTAGATCGAGCCGGCCATGCCATCGGGGTAGGTGGCGTTCTTCCAACTGTCGAGCACCTGCACCTCGTACCTGCCCATGATGATGAAGCCGGAGTTGCCCCGGCCTTGGCCGTTGCCTTTGACTTCGGCGGGGGCGGACCATTCGACATGGAAGTGGGCCGAGCCGAAGGCTTCCTTGGAGGTGATGCCGCCCTTGGCGATTTCCATGTAGCCGTTTTCGACCTTCCACTGGCCGCCGGTCCACTTGGAAAGATCGGCGCCATCGAACAGCACGATCGCCCCTTCGGGCGGTTTCGCGCCGAGGTTGGGCTTGATGTCCCTGGGGTCCGCAGCCTTGGGCTGAGGGCGGGTCGGATCGTGAACGAACCACTGGCTGCCGGGGTTCTTCTCGCTGTCGTAACCGGTGACGGTGACCTCCTCGCCCCAGCCATCGATCACCTTCGCCTGCCTGGCGGCCAGGGCGTCGGCGGCGGGCAGGGCGATCAGCATCGCGGCGGAAAAGGCGAACAGCGATCGACCGAGCCGGCCGGACGTTTGAATCGAATGCAACATGGAATCGCTCCTCGAAAAGTTGACCATCATCAGCCCGCATCGCCGCCACACACGACGGCGACCAGCCGGGAGAATGAGTGTATCTTTAGCCGTTCGCCTTGGCGAACGAAACGGCCCATCGTGGTCATCCCTCGCGCGTTATCCTGTACTCATCCCCATGAACGACACCCCCGACAAAATCGCCGACCCCGCCGCGAACCCCGCACCCCGCGAACTGCTGCCCGGCGGCGACAACGCGGAGAACCCCTACCCCTGGTTCAAACCCATGCCGGTGGTCTGGGTCTGCGTGATCATCTGCATCGTGCTGATCGTGGTGGGGTCGATGATGAATCAGGCGTCGTGATCATGTGAAGCCCCGCACCCAGCCGCTTGCGGCTTCGCGATCCCCAGGTTCACGGTGCATCGGAGGGTTATTCAGAAGTCCCATACGGCTTTTCGCAATGCTTTTACCCTGATGGACTCAACGCTCAGCGGCAACATCGGCGTGCGTGGCCTATACTTTGCGGTTCAATGAGGTGTCATCATGATTCAAGCAAAGCACGAAGCGTTGAAGTTGATTCAGTCCCTGCCGGAGAACTGCACGTTCGAGGATATTCAATATCATCTGCATGTGCGCGAGGCCCTTGAAGAGGGCCTGCGGGATATCGAGGCGGGGCGCGTGATTCCGCAGCAGGATGTTGAAAGCCGGGTGCGATCATGGATGGTGGCTTGAACGCGAGCCGATGAATCGACGCCTCTTCCGTTAATCAAGGTGCCCATGTCCGCCTACAAGCTGCACGAATTTCCCCGCGCCTTCTGTCTGGCCGTTCAGCGGGGCGGAACGACGCCGGCCACGATCAACGACTTCGGCGCCGCGATGCTCCGGCTGATCGCCCGGCCGGAGCGGACGAATCTCATCGTCGATCTCACCGAGGTGGAGTTCATGCCCACCGCCATGCTCGGGCATCTCATCGCGGCCAACACCAGGCTGCACGCCAAGGGCGGCCGCATCCGCCTGGCCGGCGCCAACAGCCACATCGCCGGGGTGTTTGACGTCACCCGCATGAAGGACCACTTCGATTTTCACCCCACCGTGGAAGCCGCCCTGGCCAGCGTCGAAGAATCGGATGCGGCGTAGGGAAGGCGAGTTCCGAGTTTCGAGTTCCGAGTTCTGAGTTGAAAGGCAAGGGGGAAGTGAGGAAGGCACGGAGGGGATGAAAAGTTCCGAGTTGCGAGTTTCGAGTTCCGAGTTGCGGAGGGATGCAGGCTCGAATCGGTTCGGCTGTCTTTTAACTCGGAACCCGAAACTCGGAACTTTTCTTCCCCTAATCTTCTTCCCGGAACGTCAGGTAAAACCTGCCGATCTGCGCGTCGAACTTTTCCCCGTCATCGCGCTGCATGGTGTAGGCGCCTTCCATCGTGCCCCAGTTGGTGCGCAGCGGGCAGAAGCTCTGATATTTGAAGGCCTGTCCCGGCTCCAGCCGGGGCGTCTGGCCGACGACGCCCGGGCCTTTCACTTCCTCGCGGCGGCCGGCGCCATCGATGATGATCCAATGGCGCGACAGCAGCTTCGCCGGTGCGTCGCCCGTGTTGGCGATCACGATGTTGTAGCCGAATACGAACTGATTCTCCGCCGGTTCGGATTCTTCGGCCAGGTAAAACGCCGCGGCCCCCACGCGGATGCCTTGCGTGGTGACATCGGACATCTTCGGATCCGCTTTTTCATCCGTCACTGTGATTCTCCCTGTTGTCCGATGTTGCCGCGAAGGCCGCCGCCAGGGCGTCGCGGAACTTCAGCGCCTCTTCATCCGCATTGCCCCAGCAGACGAGATCGATGGACCGCTCCTTCCGCAGGATGGTCACCATCCTGCCGTTGGAAGCCACGCGCAGCTCGCGCCAGGTTTCGGCCGGCTGCTCGTGCGGAAACGCAGGCTGCCCGTCGATGAGCCTCATCTGCACGGCGATGCCTTGCGCTTGCAGCGTTGCCATGATCGTCGGCCAGGTGACAGGCGCTGCGGTGATGATGTGCGTGGTCATGCCCATGATGGATCGTCAGTGTAATGCAGAACATTGCCCCGTGTTCCACGATTTCGCGCTGGATTCGGCGCGGTCCACCGGCTAACCTTTGATGATTCGCCACGGCTTTTTCGCCGGTTCTTTCGGACATGGAGGTCTTGATGATGCCACGTCGCATCGCATCCGCGCTCATTCTGCTTTTTGTTTTGTCGCTGCCTTGCGCCGTTCGTGCGCAGCCGGCGTCGGTGGATTTGAAGATGGCCGAGACGATCAACTCGGCCGGCATGGGTCGCACGCAGGTGGCGCTCTATGTCGTCGATCTCGAAACAGGCAGGCCGGTTGTGCGGGCCAAGCAGGATGAGGGCATGATCCCGGCGAGCAATCTCAAGCTCATCACCAGCGCCGCCGCGCTGGGAACGCTCGGCCCCGACTTCGCCTTTGAGACCCGCCTGCTGCTGCTCAACCCCCAGGCCGATGACAAAGCCCCGCACGACAGCGCCATCCTCATGGTCAAGGGTGACGGCGATCCCGCCTTTGGCGATGAAGGCGTGCTTCGCCGGTTCGGCAACGAGGTCGGCGATGTCGAGGCGATGATTCAGCTTTGGATTGATGCGGTCAAGAAGGCCGGCATCACCCGGGTCTCGCGCATCATCATCGATGATTCCATCTTCGACACCACCTTCGTTCACCCGACCTGGCCCGTCGATCAGCTCAATCTCTGGTACTGCGCCCAGGTGGCCGGTCTGAACTTTTACACCAACTGTCTGGATGTCTATCCGGTGCCTTCGTCCGTGGCCAACGACAGTCCCTTCGTGCGGGTGCTTCCCTCGTCTCCGTTCATTGCGACGACGAACATGGCCACGACGGGCGCCGGCGACACGTTCTGGGTCAGCCGCCGGCCGGGGACGAACGAGCTGACGTTTCGCGGCAGCGTGAAGAACAAGCGGGTCAGGCCGGTGAATGTCACCGTTCACGATCCGCCCTTGTTTTTCGGGCGGATTTTCGCGGATCGGCTGGCGAAGGCGGGTGTGGCGACGGGGGCGGTCAACCGTCCCACGCCGCAGGATGCGCCCGGCGGCGGCAAGGCGCTGCACGTGATCCGCACGCCGCTGAGCATCGTGCTGGCGCGGTGCAACAAGAACTCGCAGAATCTTTATGCCGAGGCGTTGTTCAAGCGCATCGGATTCAAGGCGACGGGCGCGCCGGGCAGTTTTGACAACGGCGCGGCGGCGGTGCGGCTGTTCCTTCAGAAGCGGATCGGCACCGCCGCCGCCGCCGTGCATGCCGCCGACGGCAGCGGGATGAGCCGGGACAATCGCGTGACGGCCCGCATCATGGTCGATGTGCTGGCGGCGATGCAGAAGGACGCCAAACTCGCCAGGCCTTATCGGGAGAGCCTTTCCATCGCCGGCGCCGACGGCACGCTCAGCAACCGCATGAAGGGACTCAAGGGCCGGGTGTACGCCAAGACCGGGTACATCAACGGCGTCAGTTGCCTGAGCGGCTACTACATCGCCCCCGGAGGCCCCGGGGGGGCCGGGGCCAAGCCCAGGGCGAATGCGGGTGCCAGTCCCGTGGGGCAAAGCGATGCGGATGATGGCCCGGTCATCGCGTTCAGCTTCCTTTTCAACGACATCCGCGTGCCGCTGGAGAAGGTGCTCAGCACGCAGAACGAACTGGTGAAGATTCTGGACGAAACGTATGGCGGCAAATAACGCCGCTCGCGGCTTCGCAGCGGCAGCGGCAGCGGCAGCGGCAGTTCGTACCATCAGCGCACCACCTCCGGGGGGCATCCGGGACATCCGGGGGACATCCGGGGGACCTCCGCGGCCGACAAGCGGATTGCCGACCTCATTTCTTTTTACGAATTGGGAACCGTCCCGTCTCTCGCGCGTCCAACGTCGGAAGCAGGCCTGTCCGGGCCTGCGGTCTTATTGATAAGTGTCTGAAATCTGAGATTTGAAATCCGCAATCCGCAATCCGCAATCCGAAATCCGCAATCCGCAATCCGAAATCCGAAATCCCAAATCCGAAATCCCTCCTCCTCATCCCGGAGACTCGCCATGTGGAAGGCCCTGTCACTGACCCTCGTCCTGTTCATCCTCGGCGGCCTGTTCGTCGCCACCAGCCAGTGGGCGACGACCGCCGATGAAAAGCCCGCCGACCTGATCGCCAGGGCGAACAAGCTGTTTGATGACAAGAATTACGCCGAGGCCGCCAAGGCGTATGAAGCATTTCTCGCCATAAAGCCTTTGCAGGAAGGCTGGCAGCAGGCCAGCGATCGGGTGATTCAGTCCAAGCTGCGGCTGCGGCTGTTCGATCCCGCCCTCGAAGCGGCCACGGCCTACATCGAGCGCGCCAAAAACACCCCCTTCGAAGCCCGCGCCCAGCGGATGGCCGGCAACCTTTACATGCTCGTCCCCCACTGGGGCACGCGCTCCGGCGGCAAGGTCCTGCGCGCCCAGGCGGTGCAGGGCATCCGCGTCCGCACCGAGCGGTACGACAAAAAGTTCGCCCTGGGCCACCTCGAAAAAGCCCGCGACCTTTACGCCAAGTACGAAGGCGACGCGAAAGCCCTGGAAACATTGCCCGAAGCCGAGCGCAAGAACTGGCGCAACGAGCGCATCGAGTGCCTCTTCGATCTCGCCTCGGTCGCCAGCCAGTTCGGCATCTTCGAAAACAACACCGGCTACTGGTTCCGCTACTGGGCCCAGCGTGATGATTTCATGGCTGAAACGGCCGGCGAGGATGATTTCGATGAAAACCAGAGCGATTGGAACCTTCGCCGCAAGCGGCCCATCGGTCTGCGCGTGGGCGGCGATGGCAAGCCGATCTTCGCTTCGACACCCAAACAATACAAAGCCGACCTGGGCGATGAACAGAAGGTGCTGTTCCTGTTGAACGAAGCCCGTTCGCTGGATCAGACGGACAACAAGAAATACACCGGTCTTGCGTGGTATCGCCAGGCGATGCTCAGCCGGGCCCAGTTCGGCGCCGACCGCATGCAGCAGTATGGCTCGATGTATTACGACGGCGGGAAGTACCCGCTTCAGGAGGAACTCACTGCGATCAATCCGTGGGAGATGAAGGACAACGAAACCATCCTGCTCGCCGGCGGCCAGATCATCAAGGGGCAGTTGCCGCGCGACTGGGACATTCTCGCCATGTTGCGCACCGTGGTGGAGGATTACGCAGGCAGCGGCGTGGCCGATGAAGCGCACTACGCCCTGGGGCTTTATCACCAGAGCAGACAGCAGTACACCACGGCGCTGAAGGAATACAACGAGGTCAAAAAGCGTTACGAGAAGTCGCAATGGGTTCAACATGCGAGCGAACAGGTCAGGCGCATCCTCGAGCCGCAGGTGCTCATCTCCAACAGCAGCGTGCAACTGCCCGGCGCACCGGTCGAGCTTCAGGTGAGCTACCGCAACACCGGCAAGGTCTGGTATGTCGCCCGCAGGATCGATCACGAAGGCTTCATGCGCCGGGTGCGCGATGAGAAGGAGGACCCGCGCCAGGGCTTCCGCGGCTTCTGGGCCCTTTCGGGCTGGCATGGCAACTTCGTCAACGGCTTCCATCCGCAGAACTGGAACCAGGTCATTGCCGCGGAGTTTGTCGGGGATGAAGTGATCCGCTGGGAGCAGGAGGTCAAGGACGACGGCTCGCACCGCTACAGCCACGCGATCCAGACGGCGCCGATCAAGGAGCCGGGCGCGTATCTGGTCTATGCCTATCTGAACGAACCGCCCAAGGGTGATGCGGACAAGAAGGGCAAGGATGCGTTGACGCTCGGCAAGAGCCGGGCGGTTTTCGCCATGACCGATGTGGCCATCGTGGAGAAGAAGGTGAAGGATGGCAACCTTTACATGATCACCGAGGCCCGGGCCGGTGCGCCGATTCCCAATGCCGACATCGAAGCGCTGGAAATCTGGCAGACCTACAACCGCACCACGCGCCAGACGGAGTATCACCGCTTTCTGCACAAGCTCAAGACGGATAAGGACGGCCTGGCCGTCGTCGTCTCGCGCGGCAGGCAGCACGGCAGCCAGCTTCACGCCATCGTCAAGTCCGACACCGCCCCCGGCCGCTTCGCATGGACCGGCATGAGCTACTGGAGCAACTATCACCCATCGCAACTTCGCAGCGGCATGACCGCCTATACCATCACCGATCGCCCGGTCTATCGTCCCGCCCAGGCCGTTCGCTACAAAATCTGGCTCCGCCAGTTCAACAACGGCCTGATCGAGAACCGCCCCGATCGTCAGCTCGCCATCACCATCTACGATCCGCGCGGCAACAAGGTCCAGGAAACCAAGCTGCAAACCGATCAGTTCGGCGGCGCCGACAGCCAGTTCACCCTCGGCGAGGAAGCCTCGCTGGGCATGTACCGCATCGACATCCGCGACGCCACCAATCCGCTCCAGCCCATCTACGCGGGCGGCCAGACCTTCAGCGTCGAGGAATACAAGAAGCCTGAATACGAAGTCACCGTCGAGCCTGGCAAGAGCCACGCCAAGCTCGGCGAAAAAATCGAGGCCAACATCAAGGCCACCTATTTCTTCGGCGGCCCCGTCTCGCAAGGCACCGTCAGCTACAAGGTCTTCCGCCAGGAATACACGCACAGCTACTTCACCCCCGGCCGCTGGGACTGGCTCTACGGCCAGGGCTACGGTCACTCCTACTACGGCTACGACTACCTCCCCTGGTGGAGCCAGATGCGCGTCTCCTACTGCATCCCCACCTGGTGGGGACCGCGCGGCAACCCCGTGCGCGAACTTGTCTCCCAAGGCGAAGCCAGCCTCTCCGCCGACGGCACCGTGAAGGTGATGATCGATACCGCGGCGGCGGCCAAGGATCATCCCGACAAGGATCATCAGTATGTCGTCGAAGCGGAAGTGAAGGATTCCTCCCGCCGGGTGATCACGGGTGAAGGCTCGGTGAAGGTGACTCGCCAGGCGTATTACACGTTCATCAATGCGGATCGCGGCTACTACAACCCCGGCCAGGAAATTTTCCTGGATGTCCGCGCCCTGACGCCGGACAATCAGCCGGTGAAGACCGAAGGTATTCTCAAAGTCACCGAAGTGGTCTTCGGCGGCCCCAACAATGCCCGCATCGAAGAGAAGGTGCTGCACACCGAAAAAGTCACGCTCGATGAAACCGGCCAGGCGAAGGTGCAGTTCCGCTGGGAGAAGAGCGGGCAACTCAAGTTCACCATCACCAGCCCCGATCAGTGGGGCGGCCAGGTCACAGGCATCGCCATGATCTGGGTCGCAGGCCGCGACTTCGATGGCGCGCTCTACCGCTTCAACGATCTCGAACTCATCACCGACAAACGCACCTACGCCCCCGGCGAAGTCGCTCATGTGATGATCAACACGAAGCACAGCGACAGCTACATCCTCTTCGCCGATGATGTCGATAACAACCACATGCTCGGCTACCGCGTGATCCACCTCAAGGGCAGGAGCACGGTGGTGGACATCCCCATCAAGGCCAACCACGCGCCCAACTTTTTCGTGGAGGCGACCACGGTCAACGCGACCCGCGTCCACACGCAGACCAAGCAGATGCTCGTGCCGCCGGAGTCGGGCGTGATCGATGTGACCGTCACCACCGACAAGCCGCAGTACAAGCCCGGCGAGAAGGCGACGGTGAGCGTCACCGCCCGCACCATCGATGGCAAGCCCGCCAAGGCGCAGTTCACGCTCAGCGGCTTCGACCGTTCGGTGCTCTACATCAGCCCGGAAACCACGCCGGAGATCGCCAGGTTCTTCCACGGCCAGGTGCGCCATCACCATCCGTTGCTTCAGACGAACCTCGTCGAGCAGTTCGCGGCATCGGGTTATGTCCATCGTCCGTTCCAGCAGCTTTGGCCCTTGCCGCACGGCTGGTACGGCGTGTGGGGGCCGTCCATCGGCGATTGGCGCGGCATCAGCGATGAGGAAGTGGCCCGGCTGCGCGGCGAAAGCAAGTCGTGGCATGTCGAACAGGAGAAGGCGCGCAAGCCCGGCGTCGGCGCCGAAGGCGGCTTCGGCGGCGGACAGGCCCGCGGCAGGATGATGCAGAACGCCGCGATGGACGGGGCACCCGGCGCGCCGCCGATGGCGCTTGCCAAATCAGCCGGGATAGCCGGGGGATCTGACAAGGAACTGGCCGACAGCGACCGCAGCGAAGGCGGCGGCGGTTCCTCCGGCAACGCGGAACCCACCATGCGAACCCAGTTCGCCGACACCGCCCTCTGGCTCACCACCCTCACCACCGATGACGACGGCAAGGCCACCGCCTCCTTCGTCATGCCCGACAACCTGACCACCTGGAAAATCAACGGCTGGGCCGTCACGCCGCAGACCCGCGTCGGCCAGGCATCGACCCTCGCCATCACCACCAAGAAGCTGCTCGTCCGCCTCCAGGCCCCGCGATTCTTCATGGAGTATGACGAGGTCGTTCTCTCCGCCAACGTCAACAACTACCTGTCGCAGGCCAAGAACGTGACCGTTTCTCTCGATGTGCCCAAAGATCATCTGGAACTCATCGGTCCCGCCAAGGCGCAGCAGCAGGCGCTGGTGCAACCCAACGGCGAGGTCCGCATCGATTGGCGCGTCCGTGTCCTCAAGGAAGGCACCGCTTCGATCGCCGTGAAGGCGCTGACCGATGAAGAATCCGACGCGATGGCCATGAAGTTCCCCGTGCTCGTGCACGGCATGAGCAAGCAGATCGCATCGACCGGTTCGATGCGGCCTGATGACAACAATCAAACCCACACCATCGAGATCAACATCCCCGATGAACGCCGGCCTGAACTGACGCGGTTGGAAGTGCAGTTCGCCCCCAGTCTCGTCGGCTCCATGCTCGATGCGCTGCCTTACCTGCTTTACTATCCGTATGAATCGAGCGAGAACACGGTGAGCCGGTTCATGCCCGCGGTGCTCACGCTCAAGACGCTGCAGAACATGGGCATCAATCTGGAGGATGTCCGCAACATCAACAAGGGAAGAATGGAAGAGATTCGCCGGGTCGAGCAGGGTGAACGACGAACAATATACGGTGACAGCGCGATCTTCGACTCGGCTGAGATGAAACGCATCATCGACAAGGGCCGCACGAAGATCATGAACATGCAGAACGGCGACGGCGGCTGGGGCTGGTGGTCCGGCGGCCAGTCCAGCCCCTACTTCACCGTCTATATCCTCCACGCCCTCGTCACCGCGCAGCTCTCCGATGTCGAGATCGGCAACGATGCCGTCGTGCGCGGCATGAACTTCCTGCTCAACTGGGAAATCCAGGAGATGCAGAAGAAGGAATGGTCCGTCCACAGCCAGCACGCCTTCATTGCGTATGTGCTCAGCCTCAAGGGACAAAAGGCCGGCTACAAGCCGCAGGGCGAAGACAAGCGAAACGGCGACCTCATCGAACGCCTCTTCGAAGGCCGCGACAAGCTGGAACTCTACGGCAAGGCGCTGCTCGCCCTGACCCTGCACAACATGAAGGACAAACGATCCGAACTCGTCCTCCAGAACATGAAGCAATACCTGGAGGAAAACAAGGAAACCCAGCTCGCCTGGTTCCGCACCCCCAAGGCCGGCTGGTGGTACTGGTGGAACAACGACATCGAAACCAACGCCTGGGCCCTCAAGGCACTCACGAAGATCGAACCCAAGGGCGACATCAGCCCGCGCCTCATCAAGTGGCTGCTCAACAACCGCAAAAACGGCTACTACTGGCGCTCCACCAGTGATACGACGATGGTGCTCTCAGCCATGAGCGATTACGTCGTCGCCAGCGGCGAAGGCAATGCCGACTATACACTCACCCTCGACTTCGACAACGGCAAGAGCGTCAAGAAGATCAAGATCGACAAGACCAACTTCTTCACCTACGACAACAAGTTCATCCTCGAAGGCGCCACCATCGGCAGCGGCAAGCATACACTCAAAATCACCAAGGAAGGCCCCGGCGCTCTTTATTACAACAGTTACCTCTCGTATTTCACGAAGGAACGCAACATCGCCGAGGCGGGGTTGGAACTGAAGGTCGATCGCAAATACTTCAAGCTCGACCAGATCAAATACACCGTCGATGTCGAAGGCAGCGAAGGCCAGACTCTCAAGGAGGAACGCCTGCGCTATGAACGCATCCCGCTCAAGGATGGCGACACGGTTAAGAGCGGCGACCTGATCCAGGTCGAGCTCAAGGTGACGACGGACAACAACTACACCTACCTCGCGCTGGAAGACATGAAACCCGCCGGCTGCGAACCGGTGAAAGTCACCTCCGGCGGTCAAGGCCAGGAAGGTTTTTATAGCTACATGGAAATGCGCGATGAAAAGGTGGTGCTCTTCGTCGCCAACATCGACCAAGGCGAGCATCTGCTGCGCTATCGACTGCGTGCCGAGGTCCCCGGCATCTTCCACGCGCTGCCAACCAAGTTCTACGCGATCTACGTGCCCGAACTGAAGGCCAACAGCAACGAGCATGTGATGAAGATCGTGGATTGAGGTTCGACAATCAAATCAGAATGAATCCCCCCAAAGCCCACGCACTCCTGTGCGTGGGTTTTTCCATGGCGAGGACGCCGCGGCTATGAAACATACAATGAGGCGCGTCGCGGTGGATTGGTTGAAGGACAACCGACTGGATAGAATGCACCATGTCTTCTGGAGTCTCAGTGATGCAATTAAAACCGGCCTACAGGAAACTGATCCGTGAGCAGATCGAGGCGGGGTTGTATCGATCCGCCAGTGATCTTGTGGAGGAACCTACGGACAGGAGTCCGTGGGCTTTTTGTTTTTCTTCTGACGCTTCATCGGTAAGTCTCCACGCGGCCAGTAGGTAAGAAAAAGTCAACCGCCCCGACCGGTGGGCGGTTGACTGGAAGTTGACTATTCGGATTCGTTCGGATCCTCCGCGACTGCCTCGGAGGATTCCGGCGCATCCGAACAGTCAGGTGTGTGATTGCGCGGTTGAGGAATTTCCAGATGTCGGCCATGTCGTGATCGGGATCCGTGAACAGGCCGGCCAGCTCGTCGGCAGTGAAGATGATGATGTCTTTGCTTTCGCCCGGCGGCAGATCGAATCCCGCGCTGGGATCACGATGAATGCTGCCGCGCTTCAGAGCGAATCGGATCAGACCCCGTATCGCCTTCATCGCATCGCGCAGCGTTTTCGGTTGCAGGGGATGAGGCTTGGGAGGTCGACGGGTGCGAGGCGTGGCAGGCAACGCGACCCCATCCTGGCGCAGCTTGTTCTCAAAGGCTTCGAGCGTCGTCGGCACAAGCGCTGCCATCGGCGTCTTCTCGCCACGCGGCAGGAAGAGAACAAGCTGGGCGTAGAAGCGCCGGTAGATCTGGACGGTCTGCTCGGTGCGACCCAGTTCAACAAGGCGATCCAGACGGGCGCGAATCATCGTGCCGACGGTGACATGGCGATCGGTCTGGTTGGTGTCTTCGCCCGCGGCAATCTTGCAGGCGAACTTGGAGCCTTTGATTCGGGCCTGCTTCTTGGAGGTGGTCTTGAGGGAGACCCGCATCTGGCCAAGGCCAGGCAGGTTGTACTGGAGATACCAGTTGGGACTTCCGGCGCGAAGGATCGCCTTGATGTTCAGGTCCTCATCAATATAGAACGAGTCGACAATCTGGTGCTTTGATTCAGTCATGTACTTTTCTTGTTGCGCAGCGACAGCACCGGCCGCGCAGGCAAGCGCCCGCGCGGCCAGAATGACTGCCGGCTATTCACCTGCGAGCAGGAAGCGGACGAAGGCATCGCGGGCGATCAGAAGACGCCGACCGCGCCGGAACTTCATCGCGTCCAGAAGACCGCGATGGCTCCAGTCGTGAATCGTCGCCTTCGATCGCTGCGCGATTTCGGCGGCCTGCTCGATATTCAGGAGGGGCGGGTAATGGGCGTACTGCCCAACGATTTGTCCGATGTCTTCGGGAGACATTCATTGCCATCCATGACAAATTCCTTCAAATGCATTTGCGCCTTTGTGGCGCACTCCCGAAGTGGGCGTTTGCGCGGTCCGAAGTGGCCGCTCGGGCGCGTTCACGAAGCGCCCATATTTGATGCCACGCCAATCGTGGCGCGACCCCGATGCCAAAATGCTATCACTGCGGCATAGCCGCGTCAAGGACTATATTGACGTAAGCTTTTGCTATAAAATGATTTGCATTCACCCATTCTGGTGAATCCATTTTACGCAAGTCTGGATTACACCCGGGCTTAATGGATGTGAATTTCCCTGATTCTCGTTCTTCACTTTTTTACTTGCGGGTGGGTGGGTGTGCTGCTGAGCGATCAACTTGGCGACGCAATTGATAAAGGTATTCAGCTCGGTTGTCCTTTCATGCTTCCGCAGATCCTTGCTTTTGTTCTGAGCCATTGAGCGACTCCTTATTTTGTGATGTTCGGAAATTGGTCCAACCAGATGTATGATTCGTGACCGATCCGCTCGATCTCTGCACACGTGAAACCCGCCCGCCGGCCTCGGCACCGGCGGGCGAGATCAACTTGGTCCGTTCAGGCGACTGCCGACACAGGATCTGGATTGGCTTGCAAGGTTTGGCTGCAAACCACTCCAGGCAGAGCAAGGGGATGAGTGTCAGGAATCACGGGCAGACCGAGTGCTTTCATCCACTGGGGCATCACATGCCAGAGGTCGGCTTCGATACCCGGTTCACGGAATTGAAACGATTCGGGCCGCATCCCGTGGTGCGGCGGGATCCAGACCTGAATCGCGGCGGCGCGCGACAAGATCAGCGGATCACAAGGCGATTCAAGTTTTACCTTACCCACCTGCTCGACGACGTGATCGATGTTTGCCGCAAAGCATTACCAGCCGGCCTGGAGGCTGACGCCCCGCGTGATCTGGTCACCATTACCAGCCATAGTGCCGAGTTGCCCTTGCTGGCGGCGGCAGTCTTTCGTCCTCAACGGATGCTGATCCTGCACACGGACGATGGAGTCATGTCAAGACAGGCTGATATGCAGAAGCAGAAGTGCGGTCGATTCTGTTCTGACGTGAGTACGGCCCCATTGCGTGGCTGGCCCGATCTCGAAGACGATGTCGTTCGGCAATGTCAAAACTGGTTTAGCCTTGCCCCGCCAGATCGCCGTTTCATTCTTGATCTCACACCGGGACGCAAGGACATGTCATTCGCTCTGACACGTCTCACCAGTGGACGCGTCGAGTCTGTCTATCTGACACACCAATTTGATGGTATGATGAGACGATCTGTGCCTTTCACCGAACGATATCGCCTGCTCCAGCCAAGCACGCTTCGAGCAGACGGGGGCGGTCGTTCCTGACCCTGTCCGATGGGCATCACGTCGCACGTATGTTATGGGGCGCTCCGAGGAAACCAACCATGCCAGCCGACATCGAAGCCACATACCGGATTGTCACTCCCGCCTTTGTCGGTGGAGCGGACAACAAGCATACGGCGGAACTGCGCCTGCCGAGCATCAAGGGGGCACTCCGCTTCTGGTGGCGCACGCTGGCGTGGAGCCGGATCGGTAATGATGTGGCAAAGCTATGGCAGGAAGAGGCGGAACTCTTCGGCTCGTCAGATCAGAGCATCGGGCAGTCGAAGGTGATGCTGCGGCTGAAAGATGTCAACATTGCACGATTGCCCAGAGATTCCCAAGTGGCGAGGATGAACTCAGGTCTCGCATATCTGGGGTACGGCTTAGGGATGCCTGCGGTTGGCCCTAGAGCGGGCATACCCGACCGCCCGGCACTTGTTGGTGGCGGTACATTTACGCTCTGCATACGCCTGACGAAGTCGCTGAACATAAACCAGAAAAATCAGATACTGGAATCCGTCGCGCTGTTGGGGCATATGGGCGGGCTGGGCAGCCGTTCCCGTCGTGGGTGGGGAAGCCTGTCCCTAACGGCACTGAAACTCGAGGGACGAGATCAGAATCCGGGTGACCTTTTGGATTGGATTCCACAAAGTTACTTAAGCGAAGTTACACCCGAATGGACCGCCTGGTCAGATTCATCACGCGCGATCAAGGTAGGAACCCGCCCACCCACCACCGACCCCATGGACTGCTTGGACAAGGTGGCGAGGGAACTGGTGCGTTATCGTTGTTGGGGATTTACTCAAGGCGGCGCGACCACCGTGCTTGGCGGTATCGCCACTGAGGGCAACTTTGCAGATGATCACGACATGGTCAAACGAATCGGGCCGTACAGCACAGCACCATTTTGGACGCGAAATCCCGATCGTATGGCTTTCGGTCTGCCTCACAACTACTACACGCAGGTCGCTGGATTGGGGGGCAATAAAATTTCGATCACAGTTGATCCCCGCGACCATGATCGAAGAGCGAGTCCTTTATTTCTGCACGTTCATCAATCCGGTGACAACCAGCCAGCAACAGTGCGGGTTGCGTTTCTTCCGGCCGTGTTTCTTCCCGGCATGGCACCAGAGGTCACCTACCAGAAGAATTTACGATCATCGCACAATGCACCAATTGTTCCGGGGAACTTTTGGTGGCCGATTGAGGCATTTTTTGACCGGTTGTTGGGTGTGTCTCCGGCAGGCAAAGCATACGCAGGCCTTCTCCCGGCCGGCAATAAGAATGTCTTGCAGGAACCGCTGGTATCAGTGAGGGTTCTCTGATGAATGATTCACTCTACTTCTCCCTCGGCCCCGTCCAAGGCTTCGTCGCCGCCGCGCGACGGACGCGCGATCTTTGGGCCGGGTCGTGGCTGTTGTCACATCTGGCGGAACGGGCTGTGGCAGTGATGCGGAACTCGCCCGGTGTGACGTTGTGTTTGCCGGCGGTCATCGATCGAAGCGATGACATGAAAAACATCATCGCCGGCACACCGAACCGGTTGATTGCCGAGGGGGACGGCAACGCACTGGCAACGGCGGCTGAGAATGCCGCGAAGGCCGTGCGGAAGCGCTGGAAGGAAATCGCCTCGGCCGTCTGGAAGAAGCACGTTGAGCCGGTTGTTTCACACGGTCAAGACACCCGGTCCATCTGGGATCGGCAGGTCGATCACTTCTGGGAGATCAACTGGGTGATCGGATCTGACGACCACGGACGCAAGATGTGGCGGAGCAACATGGCTGATGTCGAGCCGGGCTACCGTTGCGCCCTGTTTCCGCATCTGCAGGAGTTGTCGGGGCATGTCGGCATGGGCAGGCACAACGGTCTTGGCGCGTTCTGGGAGAAGATTCGCGGCGCCTCTATGGGTCAGTACGACCTTGATGAAGATGAGGCGCTCAGCGCCATCGGCCTCATCAAGCGGCTGTACCCCCGGCTTGATGAGTTCAAAAATCTGGATGTGACGAACTGGCCCTCGACGGCATGGGTGGCGGCCTTGCCTTGGATAAGACAAGTCGAGAACACGCCGCAGGCGAAGGCATACACAAAGGCGGTCGTTGACACGATCGAGTCTCGCCGTCCGTTTGATTCTACTGCCGCGGCGTCTCTGGCACTGAAGGCCAAAGCCGAGACTTTCGCATGTCTGGACGGCCAACTGCTGTTCGAGCGAGGCATCGTGGCGGAGAGCCAGGAACCGGACGCAAAGGGGCGCCGTCGTATCAACGAAGCGACGAAGAAGGCGATGTGGGAGCCGTATCAGAAACTGACAGACAAACCGCGGGGCAAGCCGGTGCCCTGGTTCGCGGTGCTGGTGATGGACGGCGATCAGATGGGCAAACTGCTGGGCCAACTTGGCGAGACGGAGCGGGGCAAGGTCAGCGCGGCGTTGGGCGCGTTCGCTCAGAAGGTTGATCCTCTCGTTTCAGAGAATGGCGGTCGCACCGTTTACGCCGGGGGCGATGATGTGATGGCTTTGCTTCCCGCATCCGGCGCGATCGAGTGTGCCCAGGCATTGCGGGCGGCCTATGCCGCCGCTTTCGCGGAGCAACTCGGGGCTGGGCATGACGCCCTTCAATGGGTCGGCATCTCGGCGGGATTGGTCTTTGCGGATTGGAAGACGCCGCTGCGTCAGGTGCTGGTTGAAGCGCATGATCTGCTTGACGATGTCGCCAAGGAGGCCACCGGACGCGATTCGCTGGCGATCAGCGTCTGGCTGTCCAGCGGGAAGTCCTGCCAATGGGCGGCACCTTGGCAGGTGGTCGGCGACGCGAAGGAGGGATTGCTGGCCGATCTGCTGCGATGCGGTAGCCCGAGTGAAGTGTCGGCCAGCTTCCTCTATGGCGTACGGGAATCACTCGTGGGATTGCTCGATAATCCTTACGAGAAACCGGGCATCTTTGCAGAACTGCCGGCTGGACTCGATGTTGCGGCAGTCCTTCAAGGCGATCTGGTTCGGATTCATGGTGACAAGAACCTCGCCAGACATGCAGAGATCGCAAAAGCTTTGGCGAAGCTGTCACAGCAGCATCGCCGGTCTGTGGATGCTTCGGGGAACCCGTCGTTCCATAGCGATCCGACTTCATTCAGTTTCGACGGTCTGCGCCTGGCCAGATTTCTGGCGCAGTTGAACGAAACGACGGCCGTTTCAGGAGTGACGCCATGACCGTTGAACAGTCGGGATATGCGTTGACATGTGTGGATGCCTGGGCGTTCCGGGACGGCCGGCCCGGAAGCCCGTGGGGCGGCGCCTCGATGGATCTCGATTGCGTCTTTCCGCCGCCATCATCCACGGTGATTGGCGCGATTCGAGCCTCTTTGGCCCGCGGTCAGGGATGGCTGGGCCATGAACCTTGGAAGGCATCGTTGCATGAACATATCGGTGACGGGCCGGAACTGGGCCGATTGAAGTTCACGGGGGCTCTCCTTCGCAGAGAGTCGGGTTTGCTCTATCCTGTGCCTGCCCATCTGTTGGGCTTGATCGAGGACAAGCATTGGCGACCGGCCACGTTTGTGGTGCCGGGCGTCGCAATCAGATGCGACCTTGGTGAAAAGGTTCGATTACCCGCCGCGGTGTCGCTTCCGACCGAGGGCAAGATATTCAAAGATGGAAACGGATATTTCATCACCTCGGCCGGCATGTCCAGCGTCTTGCAGGGAAATTGCCCCGACAGCGCCACGATCGTTCCCGCTGACGATCTTTTCTGTTTCGAGCGGCGCATCGGGCTGGAGATCGAGGATGACCGCGGCACCGCCATGGAAGGGCAACTCTACAGCCCGCAGTTCGTTCGGCTGAAGAAAGACGTGGAGCTTTGGGTGGGTGTGGAAGGTGTTCCCGACGGCTGGAAAGTCGCGCCCATGATCCCTCTCGGCGGCGAGTCGCGCCTGGCAGGCTGCCACCCGTCGAGCGCCACGGTCATTCAGCCCACGGATTCAATCAAGTCAAAGATCAAGAAATCGCGCCAGGCGGCGATGATTCTGCTGACGCCCGCCCGTGACGTTGTGAATGACGGCCACATGCCCAAGCCTGGCGATCCTGTCGCACCTGGGCTGACCTTGGTCAGCGCCTGTTGTGATCGTCCCGTCCGCCTGGGCGGGTGGAACAGCGTCGCCCGATGTCCTGAAGCCCAGGTTCCACACCTGCCCTCAGGGAGTGTTCTGTTTGTGACCTTTGAAGATGACAAGGACATCGAGGCGCTATTCCACAATCCGTACATCGGCGGTCGCAATGAGCATGGCCTGGGGCGGGTTGTTGTCGGCGTCTGGCCCGGGCAGAATTCACAATCCACTTGATGATGAACGCGAGGTACCCCCAATGAACAGCAAGATGATTGGACTACTGGCGGAAACCAGCCTGCACTTCGGTGCCGGGCGCAATGAGGGCTATATCGACCTGCCCGTTGCGCGGGAGTCGGCCACCGGCTATCCGGTGCTTGTCGGCAGCAGCCTCAAGGGCTCCTTGCGCGATCAAGCCGAGAAGCAGTGGGATGGGCGTGCCAACGGAGCCGAGGTACCGCAAGTGGAGCGGGTATTCGGCAACCCCGACGGTGCCGGGGGCATCATCGTCTCCGATGCCCGTCTCCTTCTGCTTCCAGTGCGGTCACTGCAGTCAGCTTACCGCTGGCTCACCTGCCCGCTGATTATCGAGCGACTCAACCGTGACCTGGCTCGTTGCGGCATTGCCGGCTCGCTGCCGATCCCGACGGTTCAAGATCAGCAATACCTCGCCGCCGGCACAGGTCCGCTGTATCTCGAAGAAAGAGATTTCACCTCCGGCGGCGGGCTTCCAAAGGGGTTAGTTCAGGGATTGTCCGCTTTCATCGGTCACGCGGACACGGCAAAGCGACTCGAAACGCAGTTGACCATCCTCTCCAACGACCGCTTCCAATGGTTCGCCAGCTACGGCCTGCAAGTCACCGCGCGCAATAAGTTGAAGGAAAACAAGACCAGCGGAAATCTCTGGTACGAGGAAACCTTGCCACCCGACACCGTGCTCTATGCAATGCTCGCCGAGCGCAACGTCGGCAACCTCCTGGCCACCGCCTGGAGCGTCTTCGAAGACAAGCCCTACCTCCAGGCCGGGGGCAATGAAACCGTTGGCCAGGGCTGGCTGAAAGTGAATGAAGTTTCGTTACTCCATGCGAAGGAGGCTGTCTGATGTCGACACTCGCACAACAATGCGCCGCGCATGCGCTGGGCAAAGTGAAAAATCTTGAGCCCAAAGGTGTGCCCCACTACGGTCACTACGTTTCCTATGTCTCGTCGTTGCCGGCCAGAATTCTCACCAGCGGTCTGGGACAGGCGATGGCGCAACTGCTCGCGCAGGCCAAAGGCAACCAAACGCCACACAGGATGCTATACGACCACGTACAGGACTGGCTTTGCAGTAAGAGGTCCATTTTTGGCAATGAAACCGACCTGATCCGCGGCATCGTCAACGGCGATCAGGATACATACGTCCGGGCTCAGGCCGAGGCGCTGGCGTACCTGAACTGGCTCAAGAAGTTCGCCCGGGCGTATTTGCGGCGACCCGATTCCATGGATCAGGAGGGATGATTCGTGCCCAGAACCAATGAACAAGATGCGATGAAGGATCTCCTCCTTAACCCCGAGGTCCGGCGCGTTCCGCTATATAGAACGTCAAACACGGACCTGATCAACCGTACCTCTATCCCTGACAACGCCAACACAGGGCTCTGGTACGACAAGTTCCCCAATCTCTGGGGAGGCCAAGTCCCCAATCTGGAGTTCCAACAGACGCGCGAGATTGAATGGTGGCCGCCCAATGCAAACGGTCCAAAGAAGTCGAAAGTGGAAATCGGCAAGCTGGCTTGGATTGAATCGGTTACGCCAAGCTGGTATCAGCCCGATATCAAACCATCTGGCAACAGCGATCTGATTGCCGAGTCGATCGAGCGTCAGAAAGCGTTGGCGATGGTGATGGGAGGCAACTGTGTTGCTTTGATCAACGAAAGCCGCTTCGTCTCCGGCCTCGGCCGTGAACATCCGGTCGAGAACGGCTTCGCCTGGCACCACACGCTGGGCACTCCCTATCTGCCCGGATCCAGCCTCAAGGGCATGGTGTGCGCGTGGGCCAAAGCAGAGGAGTTCAAGGAACGAGATCAGTTGCTTGGCAGTGAGAAAAGCGGCGCTGGCCGTGTCATCCTGCTCGACATGATCCCTGCCGCGCCGGTTCAACTTGTCGCCGATGTGATGACTCCGCACTACGGACCTTACTACGATCCCGACAAGAAAGAAGCCCCCGGCGACTGGCACAGCCCCGTGCCCGTTCCCTTTCTTGTTTGTGAAGTCAACCAGCAATGGCAAACCGCCGTCTTGCCGGGCTCGCGAAGTGAGTCGCCCGAACAGTTTCAGGATGATGCCAAGCTGATCCGTGAGTGGCTCATCGAAGCTCTGGCATGGCAGGGAGCGGGCGCCAAAACGGCTGTCGGCTATGGGCGGTTCAATGTTCTCTGAGATGCCGTCGCTTGGATTTCGGATCGTCGGTATCAGCGCAAGAGGAAAGACGTGACCCAAGTATCAATCATATTGAAACCAGGCCACGAATGGCGCTTTGACGAGCTGCCGCCTAAGTCGATTGCCTTGGACGGGGCTTGCCAGGGTCCGCGCGTCGATCCATTGGGGCAAAGATATTCCTTCGACCACCACGGCGACTGCGTGCGCATGGCGACGACCGCGGCGTGCCAGCAGGTTTTCGATGCGATCCTGCTGGGATTAGACCCTGTAAATCACACCATCTTGATCAACGACGTTGACGCCGACACGGTTCTCGCGGTTTGGCTCCTTCAATATGGAACCCGGTGGCGACGATCCGAGGCACGGGAGCAGGTACGCCCTCTGGTCGCTTCCGTTGCCGCCCGCGACGCCCACGGCCCGGCCTATCCCGTGCCTGCCGGCGAACTCTGCGCGCATTTCCAGGCACAAATCATGCAACCCTCTCGCGTTCTCGCGGGAACATCCCCCACCCCGCAACAGCTTCAAGCCGCGCTCGACCAATGCCTGGCCCTGCTCGAAGCCTGGTGGCAGGCTGGACTGCATCCAGACCCGGCGGTCAAACGCCGCCTTGATATCCCGCCCCTCACGATCCGTGGTTCTTATGCCTTGGTCGCCGCAGGTCAAGTCGCCCCGACCGATCAGGGGCTGTTGACTTGGGCGCTCTACGAAGCAGGACATGATCGGCTCGTCCTCTGGTCCCGACTGCCGTCAGGCCGCTTTCGATACGGTCTGGCCAAGCGATCAGACCTCGTGTCGGGATTTCCTCTTCCACCGTTGTACGACGCCCTGAATCAGGCCGAATCCCAAACGCGCGGCATGGCATTGCGAACCGGACAAACATGGGGAGGCGGATCGACTGTCGGCGGATCGCCGCGCGATGGAAGCATCCTCGAGCCCGAAAGCGTGATCCGAATAATCGATCATCTGCTCGCATCCGTCGCGTCGCAGAGCGCCGCTTCATGATGTCGCCAGCCTCAACCTCGCAGGATATCCGCCCATGACCAACCTCGCCCTTGTCTCCATGATCGGACGCGGCATTCGGCCTCGGGGCGATCAGCCCGGTGCGGGGCAGTATCTGCGCGCGACTTACGACTTCGCCGGCTACAACCCGCCGGGCGGACGGCTGGAAACCTCATTGTTCGGCACGGCGCTGCTGCGTTATCTGCGGCATACCGCCGGTTTGTCCGTCCGCCGGTGGATCGTGCTGGGAACCCGCACCTCGTGCTGGTCCGAGATGATTCATGCAGCGACCGACGAGCGGCAGGACGAGATCGCCGACGATTATCTGCGCATCGCCGAGGCCCAGGAGCGGGCCGGCGGCGTCACCGACGAGGAGTTGACCCGCTGGCGCGACTGTCTGGCGACGGTGATTGACAGGGCGGTCGAGCTTCACCTTGTCATTGTGCCCGACGCCTTCAATAAGGAAGGACAGTTCACCATGCTCGATGCGCTGTTTGGCTGCCTGCAATCGGGGGAGTCCGTCGCTTTTGACATCACCCACGGCTACCGCCACCTGCCGGTGATCGCCGGCTACGCGCTGATGCTGATGCGGCAGACCCACGCCGTCCCTTCGGTCAGCTTCCACTATGGCGCGTTCGAGGCCCGAACGCCTGACGGGGTCACGCCGGTGGTTCGTCTGGACTTGTGCGAAGACCTGATGCGGGCGACCGAGTCGATGGCGATCTTCCGGGCGTCGGGCAACTATGTTCCGTTGGCCGGAGAGCTTGGGGAACTCGATCAGGATGCCCGCCGGCTTTGGTTCCTCGAAGCGACGCATCAGGTCACCCATGTTCGCAGGCCGATGCAGCAGTTCGTCAAGACGCTGGAGACCGATCCTGCGCGTGATCCGCTGTGGAGAGCGCTTGCCGCCGTGCTGCGTGAAGAACTTGGCCGGGGCGGTCAGCATCTTGGTGACCGGTTATTGCGCCGGGCCAAAGCGTCGTTGGTTGGACACACACGCCTACGCGTCCGCGGCGATCCTGCTGCACGAAGCGATTCTCCATCGCGCGGGCCAGGTCTTGAAAATCTCACCTCGCGCCGGTGAAACGGATGAAGATCGTGAGAAGCGTCTTCTTATCAAGCTCAAGGCTCGTCTGAAGAGGCGGGACGTGAATCTTTGGAATCTCTGGAAGCACTTGCGGTCATTGCGCAACGCCTGTGCCCACGGCAAGCCGTCCCGCCTGGCGAATGTTCAGAAAGCGATGGCTTCGCCGGATGGTTTCGCCGGGATGATCCGCCAAGGCATCGCGCTTTATGAGCAACTTGAAACCATGCTTGCCCAAGGTCAGTCCCACACATGACGCGAAACATCCTTTGCGGGACATGAATCTTGAAACTGCATGCGGCCGCTCAATCAACTCAATCCCGTGATCTCTGCATAGTCCTTTACCCTTCGTCTGTATTGGAAAAACCATGAAACGCAAACGAAAGCACCCCGGGCAATATTGGCAGGCATTTAAAAGAGGCCTCGGCAACAGCTTCATTGATCGCATGGTTTTCCCGATTGTCGTGGCCGGCATCATTTTCTGGGGTGTGCTGATCATCACCGGCGACGGATGGCTCCGGTGGGACGCCACTGAGCCGACCATCGGCATTTTCACCCTTGTCTTTCTCTTCTTCGTGTGGGTGATCGGCCTGATCGACAGGGCTGAAAGGGCGGAGCTTATCACCATCATCCTGTGTTGCAAAGACAAAAAGCCCCTCACGCTTCCCTATCATCCGCCCAGAACCGTGCTTTCGCGAGCCGAAATTCAGGGGATATTGGGTCTGTATTTCGGCCCCGATCGTTACGATTCCTCCAAGATCGTCCGCAACATCGTTAAACCGCTGGATGACGAACCGATTTCACGGCTCGAAGCAGTCACGCGCGGTTACGAGGATACGTTGCACATTGATGTTGATGAGGATTTTTATCAGAAGGTTTCCGACAACTTGAACCAGAAGTGAATTCGCGTTCAATCCGTTCCGACCGAGGTGCGGCCCTCATGCGGCGACATCACCACGGTCGCCGTTCGTTCGTTTCAACCGGCGCGACAGGCGGTTTCGATTTCCGCCACCACCGCGTCAAGCCGGCGCGCCGCCGGGCCGGGCAGCGATTTGCCGAACACGTCCGCCAGCGATCGGTAGTACCACACCGTGCCCTCCAGCCCGCCCTTGAAGCGGTCGAACACCGCCAGGCCTACGGCATCCATGTCCGACAGGATCGAGCGCGCGTTGTGAAGCTTGTCGCACAAACACACCAACATCGTGTCCGGCGGCAGGATCGGCAGGTGGTCCAGATAGGTTTGCTTGCGCTCTTTCCACGGCGGCTTGCCCTGGCCCGGCAGGGGCGCCGCATCGCTGAGCGCCTCGACCATGCGGGCTGTTTGATCCCCGAACTGTTGACGGATCTCCTCCAGCACCGGCGGACCGCCGCAGTCCTCGACCGTGTCGTGCAGCAGCGCCGCGATCGCCTGCTCCTCCGTGCCGCCGTGCTCCAGCACCAGCGCCGTCACCGCCAGCACATGGGAGAAGTAAGGCACGGTCGTGCCCTTGCGTTTCTGTTCGCGGTGTTTTCCTGATGCAAAGAGCATCGCCCGGTCAAATCGATCCGTCAGCATGGTCCCGCCTTTCTTTGGTTCATCCGGCCATTGCACACCTGCCCTCTCACGCCGGCCGCTTCGCAGCCCCAACGAACGGGGACAGACCGTCTCATCCCCTCGAAGCGGGGCATCTCGTTGCGATGACCAAAGGAGCTTCAGACGGAAGTCTTACCGGACACTCTCGGTGTTGTTGTAACCGGAATCATTGTCTGATGATGGTCAGGCCCGCGTGCCTGGGTTGTTGAGCGGGAGCGCAAATCGGACAACTGCTCTTGAAGGTGATGAGAAAAGTCATGGACTCTTCCCGCTTTTCCCGTTCAACGATTTCCTGCTTTTTTCCTTTCGGAAGAAAGCTCATAAACAGGTCGCGATCGATCTCCGAAGGCGGCAAGCCGCATTTGCTGCATGCCATTTTGAAAATAACTTCTCGTTGTGGCGTTTCGGGCATAAGTCCTCCTTTCGTCTCAATCCCCTCGAAGCGGGGCATCTCGTTGCGACCCGGCCGAAGTGAAGGTTTCGCCGTTGTTTGCTCAAAGTCTCAATCCCCTCGAAGCGGGGCATTTCGTTGCGATGATCCGCCTCGCAAGACAAGCTTGGTGGCGAGAGGCAAGCCGTCTCAATCCCCTCGAAGCGGGGCATTTCGTTGCGATGACAGTGGAAGAACACCGCAAGGGCGGCCAGCTCGTGTCTCAATCCCCTCGAAGCGGGGCATTTCGTTGCGATTGGAGCATTTGTGTTCGTTTCCATCAACTCTGATGAGATGTCTCAATCCCCTCGAAGCGGGGCATTTCGTTGCGATGAGTGGATGCACCCAGCACCCGTCTCAACATGCGGTCTCAATCCCCTCGAAGCGGGGCATTTCGTTGCGATAAGAACGAAGAGACCGTCCCTGCTGTCGCCAGCGTGTCTCAATCCCCTCGAAGCGGGGCATTTCGTTGCGATTTCTTGGATCATGTCCAAGCTTCATTCTTGGGCGGGTCTCAATCCCCTCGAAGCGGGGCATCTCGTTGCGACTTTCTTCAAAATCTCTCTAAAGAGGAGCATCTGACCGTCTCAATCCCCTCGAAGCGGGGCATCTCGTTGCGACTTGAGGTCAAGATAGGGGGAGAGGTCGCTCAACTGTGTCTCAATCCCCTCGAAGCGGGGCATCTCGTTGCGACAAAGAAAGGATTCGTTTGATGAGAAAATGGCTTTTTGTCTCAATCCCCTCGAAGCGGGGCATCTCGTTGCGACGTCGTCGGGCATGAGCTTGAAAGGTCTTATCATGACGTCTCAATCCCCTCGAAGCGGGGCATCTCGTTGCGACGGCCACCCTCGCAACTTGTGGAACAGCATATACATAATGGGCCTGTTTGCCTAACCCTCCCTCTTTTTTAAGAAGAGGTCGAAAAAAGTTTTGCACGCCGGCGGCCATTGCTGCTCTAATTCCATGATTGAACTCACTTTACAAATCTGCCTATCCCCCTCCGTTTTCTTCAGGTTTTTCCATTTTCTACGGGGGACTTCTGAATAACCCCCCCGATGCACCGTGAACCGGGGATTGCTACGCCGCAAGCGGCTGGGACGTGAGGTTATTCAGGAATCCTGACGGGACCATCGCGCCCCATCGGCGGGAGAACGGGCCGGCGGATGAAGCGGACCAGAGCGTCGATCTCCGTTGTGATCCGTTCGGCGGCGGCGATTTCGTCCCAGTGTTCCTCCCACCAAGCCAGAACCTGGGGGAACTGCGCCGGCTGGAGTTTGACGCCGCCATCGACGGTGCGGAAGCAATCGGGCGTGAGGCGCTGCTCGTTGCAGAGCATCAGCACCCAGCGATCGACGACGGGCACACGCAGCGGCTCGATAAGGTCGCAGGCCAGGGAGGGCCGGCCGGCACGGTAGTCGTGCAGCGCGCCCAAAGCGGTTTCGAGGCCGACGGCCTCGCATCGGGCGACGATGCGGGTGGAGAGGCAAGTGTATCCGAGGCTCAGCAGCGCGTTGACCGGATCGGTTGGTGGCCGGCGGGTGCGCTGTTGAAAGGTCCAAGGCGATCGTATGAACTTGCCAAAGAGGTTGAACCAAACGGCGGAGGCGGCGCCCTCCATGCCGCGAAGGCAGTCAAGATCGCGCGCGGAGGCGGCATTGTCAAGAAAAATCTTCAATTGCCGGAGGAGGGGACTGCGAAGTGAAGCGGTGCGGCCTTGGCGCTGGTAATGGCGGGCGGCATCGATCTGCGACCGGATCTTGCGTTGGACAACGTCTCGGGCGAAGGTCAGACGATGACCGGCGTCGGCGAAAGTCTGGTGCTGGTGGACGCGCAGGAGTGTGGAGGATGGCTGCGCGCGGACGAGTCGGCCATGGCATCGGCTGCCGCCGGGGGTGAGCCAGGCGACCTGGACGTTGTGGCGCAGCAGGAGGGTCGTGCTCTTGGGCACCTCAACCCAACGTGGAGCCTGAGGTTGGTAAGTGTTCGTCATCAGTTGATCCGCGAGCTTGGCCAGCCATGCTCCTGGATGTGCGGTGACTTGAGCAGCGATCACCCCGTCGAGACCGGGAGTGGACGCGCCATCGGAATCGGCGACGCGTTCAAGCGCGGCTTCGAGGTTGCGGCGATCCACAAGCCAGGGCATTAGATTGCCCAGTGGGGCATGTGCGGTTCGCGTCTCCCGATAGACCTGAGATTGCAGTTGGAGCAGCATGTCTTGTGAGTTCATGTTTGACGCCCTTGGACAAAGAGAGGTCTTGACGAGTGCAATACCGCAGCAGCGGGTGTGGTGACAGTTGCGTTTCCTCGCGCGGCACTCGCGGCGAGTTGTTCGGCGCCCAGACGCCAGGCCTGGATGGTGTCTTCACGGATGTTGATGAGGGCGCCCAACTCATCAAGCAGTATCTTGAGCGACGCATCATTGCCGACATAGAGGAAGACGGATTTCTGGGTGCGGATCGCGTGGCGTTCAAGGACGCGCGCAACACGGCGCAGCCTTCGGGGACTCGCGATGTCGTAGGCAATGACGTATCGCACCACTGGTCATACGCAGGGGGCGAGGTGCATCGGACAGATTGGGTTACTTGCGGATGCGGTCATCCACAGGTGGAGAGGCAGGTTCGATCAACATCCGGCCCAATCCCTCGATCGTACTCTTGCCGATATGGAGCCACTGTGCGGCGGCGAGAAGGGGCCACAGATCGGCCGGGCCTTGGGGCAAAAGCAGAGAACCACGGACCCCGCGGCGTATGTCTTCCTCCTTGGGCCGATGCAGATCGCACGGTTGCCAGGGGCCGGAGAGGACGGGTATGACACGTGACAAATCTTCCGCGGCACGGGCCAGTGTTCTCCACTCGTCCTGGCTCGTTGCAGGCAGGAACGTTCCCAAACGACGGCGCACGCTGACGATGATGTCGGTCAAGGTCGGCTGGAGGATCAGCATGCTTCTGGCGTTTCGCTGACCTGGAGGCTTGCGCATGAGGCGCAAAGGGCCCGGGAAGGAGAGTCGGGAGGGGCCGGTGATGGCAATGGAGGCCGGCCAGGCGCATCGGTCGAGCGACCATCGCTCGGCGGCGTCTGTGGCATTGCCGTCGGGATCGACGCCCTGAATCCTGTGAATTTGAAACCGGCGGCGATCACGTCCCAGCCCCATGCCTGATGCGATATCCCAGGCACGGCTGAGGCTGCGCTCAAATTGAATGGCGTCGCCGATGAGAATCCACTGGACAATGAACTCCGTTCCAAATCGGGTCAGCCGCACCACGTATCGGGAGGCATCGCGTTCGGTTCCGACAGGGTCTGGCTTAAACATCTCGCGGAAGGCGACGGGATCAAGATCATGCAGTGCCGCGCCCCACACGCCGCGCAGCAGGGAGGCGTCGAGGTACGGCATATCCGGTACGTCCAGACGGAACTGCTGCGGCAGGATCGGGATGGTTGCCAGGTGTGATCGGATCGCGTCGGCAAGCTGGGCCATGAGAGCCTCGTCGGAAGATTCGTCATCTGCGAATGGTGTCGCGGTTCACTTCGAGGGGCAATAGCCGATCTTTCTCTTGTCGGCCCAGCGGCAATTGGGACAACACTGCTCCCACAGTCACTGTAGCAAAAGATCGTTGCGCACTACGATTGGTACTTGCCGATGACTTCTTTGTTGGATGCCATAGTGCATTCGTCCGTATTTGATGTCAGGCGATCAGAGGGAAACAATGCGAGCACTGGGTATCAACTCACCTGAATTGAGCTACGGGGCCTACCGTCGCGGCGGGTACACACATCGGGCATCGCGGAAGGGCGGACAGGTCCACGCCGTACCACCGCAGCACCGTCGGCTGAGATGCTTGCAGCCCCATCGGCGTAAGGCCTCTGTGCTGTGCCGTGCGGCGGTTCGCCCAGAAATACAGGTCGGCCGTCAGGTCTTCGTCGAGGGTGCGAAGTTCGCTCGTTGTTCCTTGGAGAAGATGCTGGATGGCAAGCTTGACCATCAGGTGGGAGTTCCGGCAAGCCAATTGATTAAGCGTTTGAGCATGTCAGCGTGCCTTCGTGCCTCCAGCCCACATGTCATGGTGGTGGAAGCAACCTTCCAGCTTCTTTCACCGTCTAAAGGTGACAGGAGTGAAGCCAGCATCGCCTGGTCAAAGGCAATGGAGAGTCAGTTTGTTCACGTTTCAGAATGGAGGGGCGAACTGACGCCCGAAGCACTCGGACTCCTGGTGTGATCGGCTTCGAGAACACGCTCTGCGGATTTCCTGAGTAAGCTCTTGACAAGATGACTCCTGTTGGCCGTCTGATTCAAATGACAGTCGATTCCAGCGCCCTTGAATTAGACATCATGTATCGACCTGCCGTGCTTCTGAAGCGTGGGTTA
This sequence comes from uncultured Phycisphaeraceae bacterium, assembly GCA_964649195.1. Lineage (GTDB taxonomy): Bacteria > Planctomycetota > Phycisphaerae > Phycisphaerales > Phycisphaeraceae > JTS-RE9. Next base: position 23,001 of record CAZYPK010000006.1, on the reverse strand, counting down.
CGGTGTTCTGGTTACTTGACCGCAGTGCCATACTAATCAGAGCATAATATATTGAACATTCCCCCGGCTCGTGCGTATGTATGCTCATGAATGTGAGAGACATCCGTCGTGTAATCCTTTTCGACAACCGTGATCCGCTCCCCGGCAATCGGTCCGATTCCCATTGCGATCCTGTTCATTCCAGGAAACGCAGCCTCATGATCCCTCGCGACGCGCGTCCAATCCTTGGAATCGAACAGACCGCGCCCGTTGTGCGAAACGGCAAGCAGGTATCGTCCGGTTCGATCAAAACCGGCCGCGATCAGTCCGCCGATGTGAAGATAATGCTGTGATTGGGGCAACGGACTTCCTCCCCTCCTCACTTCTGCTCCAGCAGCCGTTCGACGAAGTGGATGTCGGTGTCGTTGTTGATGAAGTTGCCGTGCCTCATCAATCTCGCGTGGAGGGGGATGGTGGTCTTGATGGGATCGACGCGGAACTCGGCGAGTGCGGTTCGCATGGTGGCGAGCACCTCTTCGCGGGTGGCGCCGAAGGCGATGAGCTTGGCGATCATGGAGTCGTAATTGGGCGGCACGCGGTAGCCTGAGTAGCAGTGGGTATCGACACGGACGCCCCGGCCGCCGGGCGGGTCGAACTGGGTGATGACGCCCGGCGACGGGGCGAAGCCTCGGGCGGGGTCTTCGGCGTTGATGCGGCACTCCATGGCGTGGCCCCGGCGTTCGACCTGCTTCTGCGTGAAGCCCAGTCTCTCGCCGGCGGCGACTCGGATCTGCGTTTTCACGATGTCGATGCCGGTGATCATTTCAGTCACGGGATGCTCGACCTGCACGCGGGTGTTCACCTCCATGAGGTAGAACTTCCGCGCGACGGCATCCATGAGGAACTCGACGGTGCCTGCCGAGTGATAGCTCGCCGCCTTGCACAGGCGCACCGCGGCGGCACAGACTTCCTCGCGTTCCTTTTCGGTGAGCACGGGGCAGGGGGCTTCCTCGATGAGTTTCTGGTGGCGTCGCTGCATGGTGCAGTCGCGTTCCCAGAGGTGGACGAGGTTGCCGTGTTGGTCGCCGATGATCTGCACTTCGACGTGTCGGGCCTTTTCGATGAACTTTTCGATATAGACGGTGGCATCGCCGAAGCCCGCTTCCGCCTCGGCCATGGCTTGTTTGAGGCCCGAGCGCAGGGCGATGTCGTTGTGCGCGACGCGCATGCCGCGCCCGCCGCCGCCCGCCGCCGCCTTGATGATGACGGGGTAGCCGATGTCGTGGGCGACTTTCAGGGCCTGTTCCTCGTCGGTGATTTTGCCCTTGCTGCCGGGTGCGGTGGGGACTTTGTGTTTGATGGCGGTCTGCTTGCAGGAGACCTTGTTGCCGAGGATGGACATGGATTCGACGCTGGGGCCGATGAATTCGATTTTGCATGATCGGCAGACCTCGGCGAAGTGGCTGTTTTCCGCGAGGAACCCGTAGCCGGGGTGAATGGCATCGACGTTGGCGACCTCGGCGGCGGAGATCAGGCGGGGGATGTTGAGGTATGAATCGGCCGGCGCGGGACCGCCGATGCAGATGGCGCGGTCGGCGACGCGAACATGGGCCGAGTCCTTGTCAGCCGTCGAATAGACCGCGACGGATTCGATGCCCAGCGCGCGGGCGGCTCGAATGATCCGCAGGGCGATTTCACCACGGTTGGCGATGAGGATGCGTGAGAACATGAGGAAGAGGGCCTGGGGGGAAGAAGGGCCTAGGGAGGAGGGCCTAGGGCCTAGGAAAGAGGGCCTGGGGGAAGAAGGGCCTGGGGCCTAGGGAGGAGAGTCCAAGACTTGGGGGACTAGGGGCTAGAGTGACCAGCGGGACAAAACGCCTCCGTCCTAGGCCCCAGGCCCTCTTTCCTTGGCCCTGCTCTCACCCCGGCTTCACCTTGAACAGCGGTTGTCCGAACTCCACCGCCTGTCCGCTGGCGACGAGGACGGAGTGGATGGCGCCGGCGGTCTCGGCCTTGATTTCGTTGAACACCTTCATCGCCTCGACGAGGCAGACGACGCTCTCATCGCTGATGCGGTCGCCGATGTTGACAAAGGGCGGAGCATCGGGGCTGGAGGAGGCGTAGAACGTGCCGACCATCGGGCTGACGATCGTGACCAGTCCCTCATCGGACGACTTGGCGGTGGCAGCCGCTTGCGGCGTAGCAACGTAAGCCGGTGGCGCAGCAACATACTGCACGCCACCTTCCCCGAGGGCGAGGGCGGGTCCGGGGGCGGGGGCGGGGGCATGTCCGCGTTTGAGCGTGATGCTCTCCCCATTGGGATCTTTGAGATCGACTTCGGTCAACCCGTTGTCAACCATCAGTTTGATCAGGGATTTGAGGTTTTTCAGGTCCATGGTTTTGGATTTGGGATTTCGGATTGCGGATTTCGGATTTTGGGTATCGGGTTTCGGGTTTCGGGTTTCGGGTGTGTCGGGTATCGGGTGCTGGTAACGTCCACGTTCTGCCCCTCAAGGCTCCCAGCAAAATCCCAAATCCGACACCCGACACCCGACACCCGATACCCGACACCCGCTGTCTTTCAGATAATCGCGGATTCAATGCCTTTGGGCAAATCGCACAGGACTTCGTGGCCCTTTTTGGTCACCAGCACATCATCCTCCAACCGCACGCCGCCGATGCCCGGCAGGTAGATGCCCGGCTCGATGGTGATCACCTGTCCGGGCTTGAGCAGGTCTTCGGAGGCGCCGCCGAGCCGGGGTTGTTCGTGGATTTGCAGGCCGATGCCGTGACCCAGGCCGTGCTGGAATTGTTTTTCGTAACCGGCCTTGTTGATGATGTCGCGGGAGATGGTGTCGATCTCCTTGCACGATTTGCCCGGGCCGATGGCGTCGATGGCGGCCTGCTGGGCTTCGTGCACGACCTTGTAGATGTCCTGAATTTTCGCCGGCATCCTGCCAAAGGCGATGGTGCGGGTCATGTCGCTGTGATATCCCTCGTAGCGGGCGCCCCAGTCGATGAGCAGGATGTTGTTCTTCTCCAGTTTGGCAACGCCGGGGCGATAGTGCGGCAGGCTGGCGTTGGCGCCGGCGCCGACGATGGACTGAAACGCCGGGCCTGACGCCCCCATGTCCATCATGCGAAACTCCAGATACGCGGCGGCCTGCAACTCGGTCATGCCCGGCTTCACGTAGCCCAGCAGATCCTTGAACGCCTGCTGCTGAATCTTCACCGCCTTGCGCAGGCTGGCGATCTCCGTGGCGTCCTTGACCGAGCGCTGTTCGAGCAGGCCGTCGCTCACGGGAATGAAGGTCGCCCCTTTCACCTTGTCGCGCAGCCTGCCGACCAGCGACAGCGTCAGGTACTGCTCCTGCACCGCGATGAAGCGGGCCTTGAGCGGCAGCAGCGCCTTGTCGAGGCAGTCGATCAGCGAGGTCTTGGTGTCGCGGATGATCTTCACCGCCTGCGGCGCGTTCTGATCGATCTCCTCATCAAAGCGGGAGTCGCTGAGGACGATCACCTTCCTGCCGGCGGCGGGCACGATGGCCCAGCTATCCTCGCCGCAGAAACCGGTGAGGTAGTGGATGTCGCGCGGCTGGGTGACCAGCAGCGCATCGGCGCGCCAGTTGGGAATTCGCTTTTGAAGTTCCGAAAGCCGTGAGGCAAAGGGCGGTCGCGGAGGTTTGGAATTGCTCATATGGGGCAGGAGTATAAGAGATGATTGAAATCCGGGCCATTGACCGGTTGCAGGTCACAGGTCCGTTTGGTTCTCCGCCCCCGCTTTCGTTGGGAAACTCCAAATGACAAAGTTCGAATTCCAAACAAGCTCCAAATTTCAAGCAAGGCCTCGAATGGCCTGCCCGTGGACGGCGAGTCGGTGTGTTTCCGCCCTTTGAATTGATTCCGCCTTGCTTGGAGCTTGTTTGAGATTTGGTGATTGTGATTTGGAGCTTTGCTTCTGTGCGCCGTGCGCAGAAGTCACAATGTCAGAATCTGCCTCTGCCGCTGCCATTCAGATTTTTCTTGGCATGAAACCGGATGACGCTAGAATCCGATGCGTGAACCTGTCCTATTTGGAGACCTCGCCATGAATCCTCGCCCCGATCATGCCACCCGCCTGACCGTTCGCCTTGTCGCCTGCGTCGCGCTCCTGCTGAGTTTCGCGGCGATGCCCGCCGTGGCGCAGAAGAAGGATGACGCCAAGAAGGCGCCGCCCAAGAAGCTGCCCGCCTCCAAGTGGCGCGATGCGGCCGAGCCGATCCATGTCGCCGCCTTTGAAAACGACCTGGCGGCCATGAGGAAAATCCTGGCGGCCAAGGATGTCGATGTCAACGTCCGGCTCGAGTTCCGCACCTTCCCCGGCTTCACCGCCGCCCACATGGCCGCCTTTGAAGGCCACGGCAAGGTCCTCCAGATGCTCGTGGCCAAGCAGGCCGACCTGAACCTGACCGAAAAAGGCCGCCAGCGCACCGCCCTTCACCTGGCCGCCGCCAACGGCCGCGTCGATGCGGTCAAGGTCCTCGTCAAAGCCGGCGCCGACTTGAACATCAAGGACAAACTGGGCAACACCGCCCTGGGCCTGGCCTCGGACAAGGCCATCATCGCGGAACTGAAGAAGGCCGGCGCCACGGAGTGAACGGTCGGAGAACGACGCAACACCTCCGAGCCGCGACTCAACGAGTCGCGGACGTGAACAGCCTCAAGGGTGGTCAGGGACACCTTCGACGGCGGAACTCGAACACGACAGACATCACCCTTCGCAACCGGGCGACCACCGCGACTGCCGCTCACACCGCAGCCGAGGCTTCCTGCAAGGAGCCTGAGAACTTATTCCGGGTGGCTGGGGCTTTGCGCAAGCCCCGGCCAGGCGACCTTCAGCATTCAGCATTCCGTGTTCAGCCTTCAGTTGCGCCGCCTTGCTTCGCGCATCCGGGCCGGGGCTTCGCGGACTCAACCCCAGCCAGCCGAAGCGGCCCCACCCGAAGCGGTCCCAGCCACTCAAAAGTTCTCAGGTTCAAGACCGACAAGCGGTTCATGGCATCACTATCAATCCGATTTGCATGTGGCGGCTATATCCCGGCATCATCCACCTTGAACATCGCCACCACGGCGGTGAGCAGCCGTTGGCGGGCGGCGGCGTTGAGGCGACCGACGGAACGAGTCATCAACGATGAACTGGCCGTAAACAGCTTGCCCGGTCTTGCAGCACTTTCCTTGCGCAGGCCGCCACGCTCGAAATCCGAATCCCGAATCGGATGAGCCAGCGGATCTCCGTAAGGATTGCTCGTGACCTGGCACAGGATCCCGGGAAAGATCGGAACCTGAGTTTCGTTTAAGCCCCGCCCGGAAGGGCGCGGGCCAAGGGGTGTTCGATTCGCGGCCCGTTGACGAATCAAAACTCGATTGCCGGTTTGAATTCCCCTTGCAGGCTTTCGAATTCGCTGTTGATCGGACACGCTTTGGCCCGCGCCCTTCCGGGCGGGGCTTATCCGAAACTCAGGTTTGGAAAATGGGAAAGGCAGGAGAATCACTTCTCCGATTGAAGGTGAGACCACGCTTCATCCTCCTCCGCACGATTCCAGTCCGACAACGCAGCCTCGGAGAGCAGCGCCGCTTCCCCCGGCATCACCCCCGGAGTCTCCGCCGGCTCCTCCAAAATGGTCAACAAGGCGCGGCGCGGACCGGTCAACTCCACCTTGCCCAGCAGCCTCACGCACCCGTTGATATCCACCACGGCTTCGATGGTCTGAATCATGTGATGATCTCCGATGGCATTCTATACTCATCATCGGCCACAAACATCGTCGCCATCGAAACCGACAACCAGCGGGCATGCCCCTCTTTTGTGGCAAGATATCATTCCGGGTGGCTGGGGCTGAAGCTCTGCGCAAGCCCCGGCCCAGGCGCACGAAGCAAGGTGAAGCAACTGATAGCTGTTGGTCCCCTGGGCCGGGACGCGATGCAACACCTCCGAGCCGCGACTCAACGAGTCGCGGACGTGAACAGCCTCAAGGGTGGTCCATGCACACCTTCGACAGCGGAACTCGAACACGACAGACATCACCCTTCGCAACCGGGCGACCACCGCGCCTGCCGCTCATCCGCCGCGCGATGGACGCTGTTCATCCATCGCGCGATCGACGCTCCTTCAGGCCGAGCACGTCCGCGACTCGTTGAGTCGCGGCTCTTAAACGCGGCTTCACTCGCGCACCCGGATCACCACCGTGCCCACCGGCTGCGTCAGCGTCACCGCCTTGGGCTTGGCCGCCTCCGTCGCCTTCTTCGCCTGGGCGTCGATCATCTTCAGCATGTCGCCGGCCATCTTCAGTTCATCCTCCGCCGCCTTGACCCGGGCTTGCGCCTGGGCCTTGGCATCCTCGGTGGCGGCGGTCGCGGCTTCCCTGGCTTTCTTCAATTCCTCCGTCAGGGCCTTGACCGAATCGTCCAACTCCTTCCGCTGCGCGTTCAAACGCTCGGCCAACCTAGGCAGGCGGGCGTACTGAATCGGCGACTCGGACGAAACGAAAAGCGAATAGTCCTGGATCGCGGCATTCTGCTTCACATCGATCTCCAGCACGCCCTCATCCTTGTCGGCGGGGATGGTCACCTCCTTGGCGGCCACGGCCGGGTTGGGCACGCCGATGCCACCGGTGATCTTGACCGCGCCCTTGAAGCCGTCGTGTCGCTGCACCTTGATGGGCACGTTGATTTTGCCCATGCGTTTCAGCTCGTGCGAGGCGGGGCCTTCGATGGAGACGGTGAAGGGCACGCTTTCGGAATCGATGACGGAGAGGGCGATGGAGCCTGTCATGCGCGACCAGCCGCGCGAGCGATCGTTGACGCCGCCCCAGACGACCTGGGCGCCGCGTGCTTCGCGGGCGATTTCCCTGCCGTGGATCCGGGCGTTGCCGATGATCTGCACGAAGCCGGCCCAGGCGGGGGCATCGGCGGCGGCTTTGAAGACGAGCGTGGCGCCGGTGGCGGTGGCGGGGATGGTGACCGGCTCGCACCGGACGGCATCGGGCAGGCCTTGCACGGTGAGCGTCACCTCGCCGTTGAATCCGCCGCGGCGGTAAACCACCACCGCCAGGTCATCGGCCCCGGCGCGGCGGACGACGGTGGAGCCGGTGTCATACGTGTTGCGATTGCGCGGATCGGGCAGGACCATCTGCGGCACGATGGCCAGCCGAAAGTCATCGATCGCCGTCGGGTTGGCCTCCACATCGCCGCCTTCGCGCAGGATCGCCAGGCGATAGACCCGGCGCGGGTCCGGCCTGCCGGTGGAATACTGATCACGAACGCTGATGCGATACACGCCATCCTCCGGCACGGCGAAGCGCAGGCCGGGGTCTCGCGCACCGGCAGGCAGGCGCGGATCGGACCGCTGGGCCGGGTCATCGACCGTGTGCAGATCGCGGACCTCCTCGCCCTTGTCGGTTGGCCTGACCTGCTGAATGATCATGATCGCGTCGGCCTCGACGCCGATCCGCTGGGCATGGAGATCGATCCAGAGCGCCTCGCCTTTCTTCGCCTCGAAGGTGAACCAGTCGCGGTCGTGGCGAGGGAGAAAGCGGCCGGCAATCTCGCAGGGAATCGTCACCTTCATCGCCTTGGCCGGTTCGTCGTTGGGCTCGGCTTCGAGGATCACCGGCGCCTGGGCGAAGCCGATGCGCACGGGGTTGGTCGTGCCTTGCGGAAAGACATGGCGATGGACGAACGCATCGGCGGCGGCTTCGCCGGGGAGCACGAGCGTGTCGATCTCGTTGCCCAGGGCGCGGTCGGCGGGGATGTCGATCTCCACCTCAAGGGCTTCAAGCGGGACGCCATCGAACGAGCGCTGATCGGTCTTTTTTCCGCCGGGCAGACCGCGGCCAAAGAGCGTGAACTTCGCCCTGGTTCCCGGCAGGCCGGCGGAGGGAAAAACGTAATCGATATAAGGCCCGGTGCGGGCGGTCAGGCGGTAGAAGAACTGCTCGCCGCCTTCGTAGGTCAGGTCGTTGACGGCAACCAGGTAATCGCCATCGGCGGGGGCGGTGAAGTCGATGAAAGGGTCCGGCCCGTTGCCGGCCCGTTGGCGGTTCAGTTCCCGGCCGTCGGGGCTGAGCAGGGTGAGCACCGCGCTGCCGCGCGAGTCGATGCCTTGGGCCTGGCAGTCGAGCATGACCCGCTGATCCTTCCTGAGCGGCAGCTTGTAAAAGTTGAAACCCCGGGCGGTGAAGACGCCGTTGATGATGGTGTTCACCGCCAGCGGCGCGGCCGATTCGGCGGCGGAGTTGCCGCCCGGAACGCGCGACTCCGGCAGATCGCCGACGACGAAGGCGCGGGCATTGGTGACGCCCATCGCCGCGACGACGCGCACCTCGTACACCCCGACGGGCACATCCTTGTCGATGGTGACGGTGAACTGTCCATCGGCCTTGACCGGCTGCGTTTTGGGCCCGGCCGCGGGCAGCATTTTGGGCGTCGCCTTGATGCCGGGGTGGGAGAAGATCAGAGTGTGGGCATCATCGGTGTCGGCGCCGCTGGTGATGGCGATGTCGAAGGTGGAGCCGACCTGTCCGCCGGCCTGGGAGAGGGCGTAAAGCCGCGGCGCGGGAAGCTGGGCGAAGGCGGCGGCCGATGCGAACGCAGCGACGAGCATCATGGCGATGACGAAACGGTGGCGCATCAAGGTCTCCTCAAGCGAGCCGGGGCGTATCGCCCCGATTCAATCATGAAATTCAAAAAACCATCGGGGCGGCACGCCCCGGCTCGCTGCGAGGCACGTCACGGCTTGTGGCATTGCCTTTTGGCATACTCCTCGTGAAGCCGCTTTCTCGTTGCGGCAAAGTCGAGCGGCCTGCATTCGCCCCGATCCGCCTGGTCGATTCCGACCTTCACCAGAGCGCGCAGCCTTTCAATATTCTCCGCAGTCTCCGCTTCGAACTGATCGCGCGATTCGAGCAGTTGAAGAGCCTCCTCGACCACCTGCTCGGCGCTGTGATATTGGCCCGAGCGGATGCGTTCGTCGATGACGCGCCGGGCGTCGGATGTGATGGTGATGTTCATGGGGAAATCATAGCGGTGGTGTGCGGTTGAATCATCTCCCGAATCGGATGGCGGCCAGTGAACACCTCTCGTGCGGAGTTTGGCGCCCTTTGTGTCTTTTGCGCCTTTTTGCGGCAAACCATCGGGGCGGCACGCCCCGGCTCGCGATTAATGATTGAACATGAACTCTTTCGTGTTGATCAAAGCCCAGACGATGTCTTCGTAGGCCCACTGCACGTTCTTCTCGCCGTATTTCTCGATCGCCGCCAGGGCGACTTTCAGTTCGTGGTCGTCCGGGTTGCGGGCGAAGGCCACGTTGTAAAGCTCCTTGACGCGGTCCTCATGCGGACGGCCCTTGTCGGCGGCCAGCGCCTTGGCCCGGCCATGGGTCAGCTTGTTCTGCACCTCCTGCGAGTTGAGCAGGTGCAGGCACTGCGCCAGGTTCGCATCGCTGGTGCGTTCGCATTCGCAGACGCTCGAACCTTCGGGGGCGCCGAAGACGGTCAGGAAGTAGCTGCTCACGCCGCCGCGATCGGGAATCTGCACCGCTCGCGTGCCGCGCGGCAGGCCGGCGAAGTCGGTCGTCGTCGCGCAAAGATTGTCGATCGCATCGAGCAGCACCTCGGCGTTGAGGCGGCGCGGGTAGTAGCGGGAGAAGTTCTGCCTGTCGTCGGCGTTGTACCGGTTCGGATCGGAGGAGAGCTGGTAGGTCTTGCTCTGGGCGATCGTTTTCACCAGCTTTTTCAGGTCAAAATTGGATTCGACGAAGCTTGCCGCCAGGGCGTCGAGCAACTCCGGGTTGCTGGCCGGGTTGGTGGCGCGGATGTCATCTTCAGGGTCCACGAGGCCGCGGTTGAAGAAGTGCTTCCAGTAGCGGTTGACCAGGCTGTGCGCGAAGAACGGATTATCCTTCCGGCTCATCCAATCGACGAGCGCATGTCGCGGATCATCATCAGCGCCGAGATCGACGGGTGCGGAACCCAGGCCCGCGGGTGAAAGCGTTTCGCCGGTCTTGGGGTGCCTGGTGGTTGCCTGGCCGCGGTTGTGGGTGATGCGGAATTCATCCTGGGCATCGCCCGGCTTGCGGCTGATGCGGGTGAAAAACGCGGTGAAGCTGTAGTAATCCTTCTGGCTCCACTTCTCAAACGGATGATGATGGCACTTGGCGCATTGCAGGCGCACCCCCAGGAAAAGCTGGGCGGTGTCTTCGATCTGATCCTCCGCCTTGGTCACTTCACGATGCCAGACCACCGGCGGATTCCGCGTCACTTCACCGCTGGCGGCCAGCACTTCGCGCACGAACTGATCAAACGGCTTGTTCTCGATCAGGCTCTGGCGAATCCAGTCGTGGAAGGTGAATGTCCCTCGCATGTACGTCGCCTTGCGGCGCTTGTTGCGAAGAATCGAAGACCACTTGTTGGCAAAGAAGTCGGCGTAATCGGTCGAGTCGAGCAGCTCATCGATGTACTTGTCGCGCTTGTGGGCATCGGTGTCGGCGATGAACTTGGCCGCGCGAGCCGGGTCAGGCAGACGGCCGGCGATGTCCAGCGTCACGCGGCGGATGAAGGTCGCGTCATCGCTCAGGGCCGAAGGCGGCATCCCGAGCATTTTCAGCTTGGAAAAGACCAGCTCATCAATGAAGTTGCCGGGGGCGGGCATCTCGCCCACCGGCGCGCCCAGCGGGATGGTGGCGCGGAACACGCCCACCTGCGAGGCATAGCGCACCATGATCGCCACATCGCCGGTCTGCTCGAACACCTTCACAAGACCGCTGGCGTCAGGTTCCGCCATGTCCTTGTTGTTGGCTTCGAACTGGGCGGTATGCGTGACATCCTCCGTCGAGCCATCGGTATAGACGGCGATGACCGACAACTGCTGCGAACCGTTGCGGGTCATGAGGCGATGCTGCGGGAAGACCTCGATACGTGCGACGACGGGAGCGTTCACATCGCCGCGCGGCATGCCCTGGGCGATCCAGCGGTGAATCAGGCGGTAATCAAAGGTGTCCTTGCTGATGCGCTCGCCGCCGCCGTGGGGGACGATGTTGGCGCCTTTGAGCAGCAGCAGGCTGTTGTCGGGAGCGGCGGGGAAGAGACGGCGGCCGCGGCCTTCCTTGACGAGGTATTCGTAATCATCCTGCGGCTCGAAGCCCAGCAGCGACAGGCGGAAGCCGTTCTGCCCGCCCGATTTGCCGTGACATCCGCCGGCGTTGCAGCCGTATTTGGTGAAGATGGGCACGATCTTGTTGGTGAAATGGATGTCGGGAGTGGCGGCGAAGTCGGTGACGGTGAGTTCGATCGACGTGGCGACGGAGCCATCTTTTGATTTGACGGTGATGGTGGTTTTGCCGTCGGCGATGGGTGTGGCCAGGCCGAGCGGACTGATGGAAAGAATGTTTGTTGGCGCGGTGGTGAAGGTGACTTCGCGGGTGAGATCGCGCATTTTGCCATCGGCGTAGTCGCCGGTGACGGTCAGTTGCAAACGGGCATCGGCGCCGCGAAGAATCAGACCTTGCTTGAGCGCATCTGCGGGATGGGCGGTGTGGATCGACAGCCTGGCGGGTTGGGATTCCCCGGCGAGCGTGGAGGACACGCATAGGGTCAGAGCAAGACCGAGCGTGGAGAGTGCGCGTTTGAACATGGGAACTCCAGGACTTGAACGGGGGACCGGGGGTCGCAGGCACGGCGACTTCAAGTCGCCGTGCCTCGCGGATTCAGACCAACTCCTTCATCACCTTGAACTCCGGTTCGACCAGGAAGCGCGGTCGGCCGTGCAGATCGTTGATCGTGGTGGTTTCGACGTTGATGCCCAGCCGGTCGTAGAGCGTGGCGAAGACCTCTTGGAAATGCACGGGACGGTCCTTCGGTTCGCCGCCCAGACGGTCGGTGGAGCCGATGACCTGTCCATGCTTCATGCCGCCGCCGGCCATCAGGGCGCAGGAGACGCGGGGCCAGTGGTCGCGGCCTCCATCCTTGTTGATGGTGGGGGTTCTGCCGAACTCGCCCCAGACGATCACGGAAACATCCTTCTCCATGCCTCGGTTGTGCAGGTCTTCCACGAGCGCGGAGACGCCTTGATCGAGCATGGGGAAGACGACGCGGGCCTGCTTGAAGTTGCCGCCGTGCCAGTCCCAGCGGTTGAAGCCGAGCGTGACGCAGCGGGCGCCGGCTTCGACAAGCTGCCTTGCAATCAGGAACTGATCGAGCAGCTCCGGCCCGCCGTCATCGCGCCGTTTTTCGGTGCCTCTGCCGTAACGATCACGCAGCTTCGGATCTGCTTTATTGATGTCGAGAGCTTCCGCGAGCTTGCTGGAGGTGAGCACGCCCAGCGCCTGTTGTTGAAACGCATCCATCCCTTCCATCATCCGGCTGCCATCGATATCCCGGCGAAGGCGGTCGAAGCTGCGCAGCATCGCGTGGCGATCGCGCAGGCGGTCGAGCGTGACATCGCGCAGGACCATGTTCTCCATGATCTGGCCGGTGCCTGGGGTGATGGGGGCGTGGCCGGGGCCCAGGAAGCCGGGGCTGCCGTTGTCGGCCCAGGGCTTGTGCCCCATCGGCAGCGACAGGCCGAAGGCGGCGGGCATCGACGGATGCACCGGGCCTTGCAGCGCCGAGAGCACGGAACCGATGCTGGGCCAGCCGCCGGGCGGGGCTTGTTCATTGAGGCGACCGGTCAGGCATTGGAACGCTTCGTGGCGATCCTTGCAGCCGACCACGGAACGGAGGAAGGAAAACTTGTCGGCCATGGCGGCGATGCGTGGGAACTGATCGCCGATCTCGATGCCGGGCACGTTCGTCTTGATCGCCTCGAACTCGCCGCGGATGTTGACCGGGGCATCCATCTTGATGTCCCACATGTCCTGATGCGGCGGCCCGCCGGGCAGGAAGATCATGATGACCGCCTTGTGATTCGCCGCTCGCGGCTTCGCTCCCCCGCCCGAAGCCGCCTGCGCCCTTAAAATCTCCGGCATCGACAACCCCCCCAGCGCCATCGCCCCGATCTTCAGAAACGATCGCCGCGACTGCCCATCACAGAACCGGTCACCGTTTTTTCCCAAGAGTGTGAGCATGAGATTGATCCGGGTGATCTTAAACGTGCCAAAACCGCCCTTGATGAACTATCGGGCGATACCCCCGGATTCCCCGAACCGGCACCATCGAACGGGGCCTGACTGCAATTGTAGAAGCGGTCGGGAGAGTTACGAAGAGAGATTTTCATACTCCAAACGGCACCCGCCTTGCCTGCGGCAATGAATCAGGCGAAAAGAAACAACCCCGGCGTGAACCGGGGTTGTGAAAGGGTTGAGTTCGGCTAATCCACATGGGAGACGCAAGAACTCCGGCGGGTCCCCCGGCCAAGACCGGGGCCATGTGCAATACACGTTCTCAGGCCGCCCGGCGGCGGCGCATGCCCAGACCGGCGAGACCGAAAAGCGCGAGGCCCGCGGTGGCGGGTTCGGGGATAACAGCCAGCGACCCGAATTCGAGATTGACGGTGTAGAAGCCGCCGTTGCCGGCAAAAAAGTCGTCAAACTCGATGGCGGTGGTGACCTCGATGGAGAGGCTGTTGGGACCGGAGTGGGTCAGCGTCACAGTTGCTCCGTCCGGCAGAGGATCACTGCTGGAAAGAGTTGCGCCTGTAATGAGAATGGAGGGGTCGAACAACAGGTCCATCGCGAATGCGCCGGGGCCATCTGAGAGGGTCGAGCCGGACATTTCAAGATCAATGGAGGAGGCTTCCACGTTCACATTGACGGTGAAACCGATGGCGGGGTTGCCCGCACCACCGGAACTGTCGTCGATCTGGAAGCTGAATTCGGCGGCGGGCGTGACGACCGTCGTGATATGCGGGAAGGGAGCCGTCGTGTTGTCGAACACGTAGTTGCCGGTGATGGTGACATCCAACTCAACCGAAGTGCCGATCAAGACAGCTTGCGCGGGCTGTACCACCAGACTCGCCGACCCGATAAAGACAGCCGCCAGGAAAAAACGGTTCATATAACACCCTTTCCCAAATGCTCCTGCCCGCGCACCTTACCTACCTTTTGAAAACGCCCGCACACAGGAAGCGCCGATTCGAGACGTGACCCTCCTTCGGCTCACATTCTTTCCCGAATCCACGGGCACCGTAACAGAGGCATGGCTGCCATACAAGGAAAATCGGAGGATTTTTGCAAAAAGGAACTCGGAGCAATCCAGCGGACCGTTCCACCCCCGGATCAGGCTTTGCGGCGGCCCGCGCGGAGCGTCGCCCCCCGGAACAAAGCCTTTGCTCCGCGGCTATTGATGGTCACTTTAGTAAAAGCCCCAAGCCCGATGGCGAGTCCGCGAGCCGTCGGGGTATTCCGGTTCGATACCCCAAGGGTTCGGCGGACCTCACCCTTGGGCTTGGGGATTTTACTAAAGTGACCATCAATAAACGATCATCCGAAAAATCGGGCAGAGCCTGGAAATCGAAAGCCCTACGGCTTAGCCCCCCGCAGCGGCTGGGCCTTGCCGTCGAGCATGCGCAGCTTGATCTCCTCGAAGTCCACCGTGGCCCAGAACGCGCCCAGCCCCAGCGCCGCCGGCTCGGGCATCGACCAGCCGTCCATCTCGGCGTAGTTGTAATACAGATGCGATTGCGGACCCTGCCAGCGGATGAGCGGCTTGCCGTCGATGTCCACCTCGATCTTCGCATCCTTTTCTTCCTTGAACTGCACCGCGATCAGGCACTCATGCGACTGCCCGGCGGTGATGCGCCGGGTCGTCGTGGTCTCATTGTTGACGTAGTCCCGGCGATTGATGCTGCGCAGGCCGGAGATGTGCCAGCGCTCGTTGTCCGACGAGCCATTTCCAAACAGCAGTCGCACGCTCATCGAGCCGACGGGCAGATGGATGTCGTAGTGTATGCCCTCCTGGCAGGTGAACTTCACCTTGAGCTGGTAGCCCCCCAGGGGCTTGATTGGGATCGTCACGCGCTCCATCCTGCCGCGCGGCGAGCGGATGCCGTCCTTCGTCTTCTTCCAGTCGCCGGTCACCTTGTCTTTCTCGACATCGATCATCGCCAGCACGTCGATCCATTTGTCGTTACCGGTCGGGCGTTTCGGAGCATCCGCCGGGCCGGCCAGTTTCAACTCCGCGAACGGGTTCGTCTCCGGTCCGAGGCGTTCCAGGGCAGACTCGGCGTTCTGGAGCGAGAGCTTCGTCTTCGCCTGCGCTAGGCCACCCGTCGTCGGATCCAAGAGGAACGCCTGATAATGGCTCACCCCCCGCCGCCACATCGCCCGTTTGACCGTGGCATCGCGGGTCTCCTCCGCCAGTTGGCGGTACCACTCCGCCAGGTCGAGGTGATCCTGCGGCTTCAGATTGTCCTCGGTCTGAGCCGCCCGCTCGACAAGGCCGGCCAGCTTTTCGTCCTTCAGGTGCGGCAGGTACCTGACCGCCCCGGCGGGCTGATCGAAATCGCGCACCTCCAGCAGGACCAACTGCCTGGCGGTCGCCTCGTCGTTGGCGTTCTCCAGAAGGCGGGTGCGGAGCAGGTCCTTCTGCTTGAGGAGTTGCTGCCTGGCGGTGACCCACGTGAGGCGATCGCGGATCGCGCCGGCGGCGGAGAGCCGCTGCTGACCGGCGAGCGTCATGGCCCGGCGATACAGGGCCGCGGCATCGTCGTACCGCTCGCTCACGGCGCGAAGGTCGCCGATCCGCGCCAAGTCTGTCACCAACCGTTCACTGGCGGCGGCGCGGTCGGCGGCGCCGCCCTGGCGCGTCAGCAGGGTGCGGATGTGCAGCAGTTTCTCCTGCGCCGGGGCCGGATCGCCCTTGCCGTGCTGCTCGAGAAGCTCCATCGCCTCGGCGGCAAAAGGGTAGCCCTCGGCATGGGTCGAGCCGAGTTGATAAACGCCGTCGCACAGAAGCTCCAGCAGCGCGGGCGTCTCCGTCATCGTCTTCGCCGCCGCCAGCAGTTCCCCGGCCAGGGTTGCGTCATCCGTTTTTTCAGGCGTTGAAAGAGCCCGCCGCACCCGGGCGCCATAGAGCGACTCGAACGCATCCTTGGCGCCGTCCGCCGCTGCGCTGCACGCCGCGATCAGAACGATCAGGCATCGGATTCGCCACATGAGGGTGCTCCGTAAATTGCGATGCCGGGTGGCTGGGGCTGAGCCCACAGTGGGTGGCTCCGCAACGGGTGGCTGGGGCCGAGTCCGCGAAGCCCCGGCCCAGGCGCGCGGAGAATGTGAAAACAAGAACGCGGAGTCACTCGTGACTGCAAGGTGCAACGGGCCGGGGCTTGCGCAGAGCCTTCAGTCCCAGCCACCCACGGCTCCTTCGGCTCTCCCGGCTCCCCTTGCCGGGGCTTCGCGGACTCAGCCCCAGCCACCCACCAGCCACCCCGCTCACTTCTTCGGCAGATTCTTCTCCACATCCTTGCCGATCTGCTCCGGCGTCACGCCCGACTTGTACCGGCCGATCACCTTGCCTTGCGGGCTGATGAGGAACTTCTCGAAGTTCCAGCCGATGTCGCCGGCGAATTCCTTGTTCGTCTCCTTGCTCGTCAGGAACTTGTAGAGACCGCAGATGTCATCGCCCTTGACCGACACCTTGGCCAGCATCGGGAAGGTGACGTTGAACTTCGAGGAGCAGAACTGCTTGATGTCCTCGTTGCTGCCCGGCTCCTGCGAGCCGAAGTTGTTGGCCGGCACGCCGACGATGACGAAGCCCTTCTCCGAATACTTTTCGTACAGCGCCTGAAGCCCCGTGTACTGCTTCGTGTAGCCGCACCGGCTGGCGACGTTCACGAAGAGGATCGTCTTCCCGCCGAATTTCTCCGCCAGGTGAATCTCCTTGCCATCGATGTCCTTCATCTTGAAGTTGAGCACGGCAGGCGCTTCCTTTTTGGCCGCGTCAGCGGTCATGACCATGAACAGGGCGAACACCAGTGATAATGCAATCATTCGGATCATCGTGAATCTCCGTGTAAAGGAAAGGGGCAATCATCATACCCGCAGTCAACGCGATCGGACAGCATAAAGATTTCCGGTGACATCCCCAGGCGATTCTGGCATACTGACCGGGATGTGGCATTCATCCTTCCACGGAGCCGTCATGCCAACCCGATTCCATTTCGCCGCAACTTCACTTGTTCTGGCCTTGGTACTGCTGACCGGTTGCGGCAGCGGCGATGCGGTGAAGGACAAGTCCTCTTCCGAACCCGGCGCCAAGGTGAAGGTCCGGCTCATCGAACTGCTGGCACACATCAAGGAAGGCAAGAAGGCCGAGGCGGCCAAGTGGATCGTCTTTCGCGGGGAGGATGACAAAGATGCTCGAAATTGGAAGGATGTCTGTGACTACGCCAGGGAAAGCGACAAGAAGAGGGTGGATGTGGTCTTCCGCAAGCTGCAACCGGTGGTGGCCGCCGGGGCGCCGAAGTTCATCAAGTATTCGGAGGACAAGGAATCCGAAGGCACCTGGCTGATCTGGGAGGTCCGTTTTGGCGAAGGGGAGTCCGCCCGCACGGCCAGCCTTGCTTCGCTGGAGATCAAAGGGGAGCCGGCGCTGGGCGACATGGAGGTGAAGTCGCCGCGCTGAACCCGGAAGCGATTTTGCTCCGTGGAAAATCCGCTGTTTTTCCAAGCCCGATGGCGAGGCTCTGCGAGCCGTCGGGGTATGCGGTGGGAGGAAGCAGAAATACCCCGACGGCTCGCAGACTCGCCATCGGGCTTGGATGTCGGATGTCGGATCGCGTTTTCAAAACAGCGCAACCATCATCCCTTCAAAGGGACAGGGAGTCGTTTGATCATGAATCCGCATCGATTCTTCATTGCCTTTTCGCTTTCGCTGAGCCTGATCGCGCAGGTCGCTTTCGCCCAGCCTGCGCCCCTGCTCACCGCCGCCAGCCATCCCTGGCTGACGCGCGGCCAGACCACCAGGGTCACGCTCACCGGCGATCATCTGGCGCAGGCTTCGCGCATCATCCTTGATGGTCCGCCGGGCGTCGCCGCCCAGCTTCTGCCTGCCGACAAACCCAACCCCAAGAGCATCACCCTCGAAATCGCCATCGATGCCGCCGCTCCCCTTGGCCGGCGCGAGATGCGACTGGTCACGCCCGGCGGCGTCACCAACAAGATCGATCTCAACGTCACCTTCCTTCCCGTCATCATGGAGAAGGAGTCGAACAACACCCTCGAAGCCGCCCAGCCCATCACGCTGCCCGCCACGCTGCACGGCGTCATCAACGGCGGAGCCGATGTCGATGGTTTCCGTTTCACCGCCGTCAAGGGGCAACGCCTGGTGTTCGAGACCTTCGCCCAGCGCGGCGGATCACCGCTGGACACCACGCTCAAGCTTTACGATCCCCAGGGCCGGGAAATCGCACGCAGCGAGGACGCCATCGGCACCGATTCGCTGATCGCCCATGAAGTCACCGCCGACGGCGAGTACGTGCTGATGGTGCATGATGTGCAATACCGCGGCGGCGGGAACTACGCCTACCGCATCAACGCCGGCCAGATTCCCTATGCCCAGGCCGTCTTCCCCTTGGGCGGCAAACGCGGGACCACGGTCAACGCCAGGCTCATCGGTTGGAACCTGCCGGCGCAGACGATGCCGATCGACCTTTCCCAAAAGCCCGTCGGCCGCACCACCCTCTTCGCCACGCCTGATGGCGCCGCCAATCCGCTGAGCTTCGAAGTGAGCGACAGCGATGAACTGATCGAGGCGGAACCCAATGACGCCCTCGCCCAGGCCACTGCGATTCCTTCGTTGCCGGTGGTGGTCAACGGTGTGATCGAAAAGCCCGGCGATCAGGATGTGTATCGCTTCAAGGTGGAGAAGCCGGTGAAGCTGCGCTTTGCCGTGGAAGCGGTGCGGCTCGGCTCCATGCTCGATGCGCTGCTCACCGTGCATGATGCCAAAGGCGCCATCCTGGCCCGCTCGCCTGTGGCGCCGCCCGGCGGCGATGCGGCGTTGGAGCGCGACTTCACCCCCGGTGAATATCACATCGCCGTCGCGGATCTGACCTCCGGCGGCGGCGTCAACTTCGGCTACCGCCTGGCCATCGCGCCGCCCCGGCCGGTGCAGCCTGACTTCACCGTGCGATTCTTCCCCGACACCCTCCGCCTGCATCGCGGCGGCCGCACCCTGGTGCAATGCGAAGTCATCCGCACCGGCGGGTTCAAGGAGGCGGTCACCATCGCCCTCAAGGATGCGCCGCCCGGCGTCAACGCCCAGCCGCTGATCCTTGAGAACGGCCCCGTCAGCGGGCTGTTCATCATCGAGGCGGCGGCCGATGCCGACCTGAGCATCGCATCGCTCAAGCTCACCGCCACCGGCAAACAGGGCGAGCGGAACATCGATCGCACCGCCACGCCGCTGGCGCGCATCGAACCGGTCAAGGCCGCCTATCTCTCGGTACACAACCCCGCGCCGTTCGCCATCGATCAGCCCAGGCCGCTGACCGATGAGGAAGCCGATCAGGTTCGCAAGGAGATCGAATCGCTCGAAGCGCAGAAGGCATCGCTCGCACCCAGGCCCGATCAGCCTGCGGATGAGAAGAATGGCGCCGCGCTGGCGCAGGTACACGAGCGCATCGCCGCGCTGAAAAAGCGGCTGGGCGTCCGAGAGGAACTGGCGCAGCTGCGCGAGAAGCTCAAGACGCACACGCCCGAGCTGGCCGCGGCTCAGGCGGAATGGGAGAAAAATGCGACGGCGGACACCTGGTCCGCCATCGAGTTCAGCGAGATGAAATCCGTCGGCGGCGCACGCTTCACCCGCCAGAAGGATGGCGCGATTCTCCTTGCCGCCGCCAATCCCCCCAAGGACACCTACACCCTCACCGCAACGATCAACCCCCAGGCCATCACCGCCCTGCGGCTCGAAGCGCTCGCCGACAAGGCGCTGCCCGCCGGCGGCCCCGGACGGGCGCAGAACGGCAACTTCGTGCTCACCCAGTTCAACATCGCCATCGCCCCCGCCGGCGATCCGGCCAAACAACAGAAGGTCGAACTCCATTCGCCCAAGGCCACCTTCGCACAAGATGGCTGGCCCATCGCCAACACGCTCGATGGCAACGACGCCACCGGCTGGGCCGTCTCCCCGCGGTTTGGCCAGAATCACACCGCCATCTTCATGGTCAAGCCCATCACCGGCATCGAAGGCGAGGCGATCCTCACCATCACCATGCGCAACGAATCCCCGCACGTGCAGCACAACATGGGCAAGTTCCGCATCGCCACCACGACCGCCCTCAAGCCCGACCTCACGCAGCCGTCGCTGCCCGCACCCATTCTGAAACTGCTGGCGATGGCGCCGGACCAGCGCAACAAGAAGCAGCAGGAGGAACTGACCGCGTATTACCGCGCCACCGCCCCGCAACTGGAGGCCGACCGTGTACGACTGGCCGCGCTGGAGGCGACCACCAACCCGGGCGATCCGAAGATGAAGTACAACGAGACCGCCACCGTGGCCTTCGAAATCAGAAGGGCCCCCGGCTTCACCGGCGACATCACCGTCACCGCCCTGGGCTTCGCCGCCGGCCGCGATCCGCAAGGCAATCCCAACGCCATCGCCAAGGACATCGAAGTGAAACCGATCGTCCTCAAAGGTGATCAGTCCATCGGCACCCTCAACCTCAAGGCCAAGGACAAGGCCCAGGTCGGCACCCGCACCATCGTCCTCCAGGCCCAGGCAACGGTCGATGGCGCGACCGTGACGCAGATCAGCGAAACGATCCCCGTGACCGTGACCGCCAAGTGAAAAAATTAGCCGCGACGTAACACGTCGCGGACGTGAACGACAAGCGTGAAGTGACCATCGCGCAGCGGATCACGGGACGCGAAAACGACCGGGCACTGATCAAGGCTGAAAGAAAAAGGTGCATTCGACCACTCCTTCAGGCTGTTTACATCCGCGACTCGTTGAGTCGCGGCTCAAAAGCATGTCCCTTTTCCTCGGCATCGATGGCGGCGGCACCCGGACCCGCGCGGTGATTGCCGATCAGACCGGCCGCATCCTCGGTCATGGCGAGGCAGGACCGTCCAACCCCCACAGCGTCGGCTTCGATGGCACGCGCGACGCCATCCTTGTCGCGATGGGCGCCGCATTTGAAAACGCCGGCCTCGATCCTGATTCGCGATTCACCGCCGCCTGTCTCGGACTGGCCGGCTGCGGCAGCGATGAAGACCGCGCCCTGCTTGCGCCGCTGGGCGCAACGCTTCCCCTCGATTCACCGGCCATGCTTCGCCTCGAATCCGACCTGCGCATCGCTCATGCGGGCGCCTTCCAAGGCGAGCCTGGCATCGTTCTCATCGCGGGCACCGGTTCATCGTGCCTCGGCGTCGATCATCGCGGAGGCGCCGCGCGGGCCGGCGGCTGGGGACCGATGTTCGATGACCGGGGCGGCGGCTTCGACATCGGACGCATGGCGATCATCCATGCCTTGCGTGTGGCCGATGGCCGCGATGAAGCGTCGGCGCTGGCCTCGCAGGTGATGCGGATGCTCGGCGGCAACCTCCGCGCCATCGCCCGCATGAGCGCCGCCGGCGAGGACCGGACCCGCATCGCATCGCTTGCGCCGCTGGTCTTCGAACTGGCCGGTCAACGCGATTTCAATGCGGGGGCCATCGTTCTTGTTGCGATCGACGCACTGGCCCAGATGGTGGAAGCGGTGGCGAAAAAGCTGGATTTTCCGGAAGGTCCGGAGGTCGTGGTGACCGGCGGCCTCAACAACGCAGGCCGCGCGTTTTTTCAGGAACTGTACGAAGCGATCCGCAAACGGCTGCCTCGCGCGGCCATCGTCTCCGACATGCTTCCGCCGGCGCTGGGTGCGATTCTGCTGGCGATGAAACATGCCGGGCTGACGGTGAGCGAGCCGATGCTTATGCAGATGAAGCGGGCCAATGCTTGAGCCTTTCGCGCAGCCGGTCGCTGAACGCCCAGACTTCGCGCGGCCCGATGCGCAGGAGATCGAGCTTCGCCAGGATGTCGCGCTGCAGCGCATCGATGCCCAGCCCCGTGTCCGCGCTGATCGCACGCGGCCGCTGCGGTGACAGGCCATCGCCATCGCGCCGCTCTTCTGCAACGCCGGCAAGATCGCACTTGTTCATCACCCACAGGTCCGGCTCGCGCGGCAGCCTCTTCGCATCGGGCCAGCCGATGACCGGATCGCGCATCGCCATCACCACCTCCGCATCCCGAATCACCCGATCGGCCAGCTCGATCGCCCGCTGTTCGATCGCATCATCGCTGTCGCGCAGCCCCGGCGTGTCCATCCAGCGCACCGCCACGCCCGGAGGCAGCTCCGCCAGACCCGCCACCCAGTCCCGCGTCGTGCCCGGCAAATCCGCCACGATGCTTGCCGCCCGGCCGAGCATGAGATTGGTGAGCGTGCTCTTGCCCACGTTGGGCCGGCCGATCACCACCACGGCGGCGGGCGCGACCAGCCGATCGAGCGTCGAGGATCGCGCCAGCAGACGACGGGCGGCCTCATCATCCCCGGATGCCGTTTCCCGCGTGAAATCGCGCCAGTTTTCGACCTGCCTCAGCAGCAGATCGATCGCCAGGGGACTGGCCGCCTTCGCCAGCGTCATCAGCATGTCCGCTTCCAAGTCGCCGTCGGCTTCGGGATAAAGCTCGCGCGGTTCCATCGCGTCATCGAACACGCAACCCGCCGCCAGCAGCGCATCGATCAGCTTCCGCACCACGCGCGGCCCGCCATGAGGCATGAGCTGCGCCCAGTCGTCTCGCAGCATCACCGCCAAGCCTGAATCGATCCCGGCAAAATCGACAAGCATCATGCGAGCCGCCGGCCAGTGGCTGCGCCGGGTCATAGCTTCCAGCACGGCGCGCGCCCCTTCGCCATGCAGTTGCACGATGGCGACAGCGCCCGGCGCGGCGGCGGTCGTGATGGACAGGCGGACAGGCATGGGTTCATCGTAGCGATACGTGAAAACCTGAGTTTCGCTGGAACTTTTGGGTGGCTGGGGCTGAGTCCGCGAAGCCCCGGCCCGGATGCACGAAG
>CAZYPK010000005.1:32109-72028 GCA_964649195.1 uncultured Phycisphaeraceae bacterium | reverse complement strand
CAGCCCGCAGACGGGCTTCGCAAACGAACGGCTCGGCGGGAGCCTCGCCCTCCCATATGCTTTTACCCTGGATGTGAGGTTGTTCGGAATGTCCATATCGGGGGAAGTCAAAGAAAAAAATGCAAATTCTGCAATTCATGGAATCAGAAACCGTCACAATGCGTACTAATGGGAAGGAGCCCAGGCCTTTGTCTGGGCCGACGCATTGGAGGGACAGCATGAAACGTCACCCATCACGTTGGATTTCGTTCACCGCCCTGACCGCCATGTCCGGTCTGTTTGCTTCGCCGCTGTTGTCGGCGAACATCGGCGATCCCAATGGGCCTGCACCATTCAGCCGGCTGCCGCTCGTGGTGCCCTCGGCCCCGCCCCCGGTGCCGGCCCCCGCGCCGGTTCAGCCGGTGGCGCCGCAGAATCCGCAGGCGTCGCCGCCCGCCGCCCAGCAGGACAAGTTCACCGCGGCCCAGTTGCAGGAGATGGTGGCGGCGGTCGCGCTTTACCCCGACCCGCTGCTGGCGCAGATTCTTGCCGGGGCCACTTACCCGTTGGACATCGTTCAGGCTGCGCGCTTCATCAAGGCCAACGCCAACGATCCGGCCCTGGCCCAGCGCATCGCCGCCCAGCCTTGGGATCCCAGCGTGCAGGCCCTGGCGCATTATCCGAGCGTGCTGGCGTTGATGGATGAAAATCTGGAATGGACGCAGGGCCTCGGCGCCGCCTTCCTTTATCAGCAGGAGGATGTGATGAATGCGATCCAGGCGCTGCGTGCCCAGGCTCAGGCGGCAGGCAACCTGGCGACCACGCCGCAGCAGAAGGTCGTGGTCGAAGAGCGGATCATCTACATCGAGCCTGCGGACCCGCAGGTGATTTACGTGCCGGTCTATGAGCCGTCGGTCGTTTATGTGGAGCGGCCATCCTACTTCGTGGGCAGCGCGATCACCTTCGGCTTTGGCTTTGCCGTCGGCTCCTGGCTGCACCTGGATTGCGACTGGCACCACCACCATGTTTATCACGGCGGCTGGTACCACCGCCATCACTCGCACCATCACCATTCGAGCGTGCATGTCCACAAGGATGTGCATGTGCATAAGGATGTGCATGTTCACCGCGACGATCATCGCAACGATTCCCGCAATGGTTCCCGCAATGATCGATACGACTCGCGCGATGGCCGCCGCGATGATGACCGCAGCCGCCGCGACAACATCTGGCGTCACGATGCCTCCAAGCCCGCGCCGCAGATCCGCTCCGCACCCGACCGCACCCGTGTGGCCACGCCGGTGCGCACGCACGGCAACAACAACGGCAGTGGCAGCGGCAACCCCGTGGTTCGTGATGATCGGCGAACGGATCGCGGCGCGGACAACCGCCCTGAAAACACGGCAACTCAGCCAACCGCCAACAGCGATCGCTCGCGGAGCGGATTCGTTCGGCCAACGCCCGGATACGTCCGCCCGGTGACATCGCCTGTCGCACCGGCGGTGGCGCCGACGGTGGCCAACCGTGAAGGTTTGCCAGGCGATCGCGGCGGTGTGAATCGCATCTCGATGGATCGCAATTCGACGGATCGCAGCGTAACGGACCGCAACTCGATGGATCGTAATTCGACGGATCGTGCCAACGTGGATCGCAACGTGCCGGATCGCGGCAACTTTGATCGCGGTGATCGGCGAACAGGCGAGGGTCGCGCTGATGCTCCGCCGGTGAACCGCGCCGAAAACCGACCGACCTTTAATGGCGGCAACGGTGATGGCGGCCGCTCGCCCGATGCCGGTGCGAACCGACCGGTCTTCACACCGCGCCCGACTCCCGCCGTGACACCGGCAACGCCGATGCCGACGCCGGCCCCCGCGGTTTCGCCGCGTCCGGTCCCGACAGCGGTCCCCGCAGCTTCGCCGCGATCGACTCCGACGCCGACTCCTGTGGCCTCGCCGCGGCCGACACCGACGCCGACCCCTGTGGCCTCGCCGCGACCGACACCGACACCGACTCCTGTGGCCTCGCCGCGGCCGACACCGACACCGACTCCTGTGGCCTCGCCGCGCCCGACACCGACGCCGACCCCCGCCGCACCTGCCCCTGCGGTTCGCCCGGCACCTGCCCCGCGAGCGCCGGCCGCTCCGCCGCGCATCGAAACCCCGTCGCAGGGTGTTCGTTCAAACGATGCAACGCGAAGCGATCGTCCGCAGCCGGCGGTCGAGCCTCAGCGTCCGCGAACGGTTTCGCCCGCTCCCTCTTCGAATCAAGCCCGGCCTTCGATCCCCGCACCGACACCGACACCCCGCGCAACGCCTACGCCTTCCGTTGCAGCACCGGCCCCCCGCGCGACGCCTTCGCCTGCCGCTTCCGCACCTGCTCCCCGATCAGCACCTGCGCCTTCCGCACCCGCAGCGCGACCCGCGCCGACCCGTGCCGCCCCGCCCCCGGCCCCGGCCCCGCGTCCGGCTGTTCAGGCACCCAAGCCCAGTTCCTCCAAGCCGAGCATCGCCAGCGAGCGTGCCGCCTCCAACGCCGCCGCCCGCGAGCGAGCCTCCAGCAGTTCCAACAGCCGCGGCCGCTCGCGCAGCCGGTGATTCGGGACTTCTGAATAACCCCCGATATACCGTGAACCCAGGGATCGCGAAGCCGCAAGCGGCTTGGGTGTTCGGGAATCCCATTCGAGTTTCTCTGTTCTCCACCATAATCGCTCCTTCATTCCGTCCGCGGCCGCGACGCACCCCGTCGCGGCCGTGGTCGCGCATGTGAAGTCGATGCGAATCGCCGTTGCCCCGCCATTGCCCGTCGTCCCTGGTTTGCTCATATTCCTCTTCCCTTTTGCAGGATTTTGCGTGAACTCTATTAAGCATTGAAATGAGCCACGGATGAACACCGATCAACACAGATGAGGAGCAAAAGCGGTTTTTGATCTGTGTTGATCGGTGTTCATCCGTGGTTTCGAATTCTGAAGTACGACGTTCACGCAAAATCCCGCCCTTTTGAAGGCGAATGCCGTACAATGAATGTCTGAATTCCGCATTCTCCCGTAGCGGCCCGTTGGAAAAGAGGTCAGAAGTCAGAGGTCAGAAGTCAGTGCGAAACAAACCACTGGGAAATTGAATGCTTTTCTGACCTCTGATCTCTGACCTCTGATCTCTGACCTCTGACTTCTGACTTTTTCAACGGGCTGATGGAGGCTTCGCCATGCCGCGATCATGGAACATCATTGTTTGTTGCATTCCTGCCTGGATGTCGGCCGCGACCGTGTTGGCGGACGAAGCCAGGCAGGTCTTCGATTCGCTCTACGGGCAGAAGATCAGGCAGGTCGTCGCCACCGCCGACCGGACCGATGACATCGCGCTGGCCAGGGAGATGCTTGCCGTCGCCAGGGAGAGCGGCGGCACGCCCGGGCTTCAAATCCTTCTCTGCAATGGCGCCGGCGACCTGGCGGGCCGGCATCCCGACGGCTACGCCGCCGCGATCGAGGCGATGCGACTGCTCGCCGATGAACGGGAAGACCAGCGCGATGCCGCCCGCGCGAAGCTCATCGACCTGCTCACGCGGCAATCCCGCACCGGCAAGGCGGAGGAACGGGCCGACGCGGGTGATGGACTGATCGATCTGTTCGTCACGACGGGTGATGAAAAGGCGCAGAAGAGGCAATACGCGGAGGCCGCAGGGGATTATCGCCGGGCGAACACCCTTGCGGTGCAGCGCAAATCGGATCGGTTGGAGACGATCAAGACGAAGTTGGAGTTCGCCATGAGCCGCGACCGGGCGGTGAAACAGATCGCGCGGTTGCAGGAGAGACTGTTGCAGAATGCCACCGACCACGCGACGGCGGAGGAGATTGTGAAGTTGTATGTGGTGGAGTTGGATGATCCCAAGGCCGCGGCCATCTATCTGGATCGGACCGGAGACGCACGGTTCAAGCGGCTCGTGACGGCGACGATCAGGGAGCAGGACGCCACCGCGTCCGAAAGCCTGGCGTTGGGCCAGTGGTACAAGGAACTGGCGGATGCCGCCGGCGCGCCCGCAAAATATTCGACTCTGCGACACAGCAAACATTACATCGAAAGGTTCCTGAGCCTGCATTCCGATTCGGACCTCGACCGCACCAGGGCGACGGTTCTATTGAATCAGGTCAACACGGAACTTGCCCGCATCGCCGTCGCGGCACGTCCGCCTGAAAAATCGCCCGGGCGTCCATCCAGGGAACTGATCATCCAAGGCGTTGTTGACGGCCACTCGCTGCTTGTCATCACACCATCGGGCATGCATTGGGTGCATAAGTCCTGGAACAAACCGCACAGCATCACCCTCAACGGAAAGCCCTGGGAGATCGAATGGCTCAACGGAGGCAACACCTCCAAGCCGTTTCCCCTCCGATTCGATGTGGAACGATTGAAGATGGAAAAGTTCAATGAAGCGGGCTTCAATCGCGGACATATCACCACGACGAACCAGGACAATGCGTTCACCATCTCCCTTGATGATCACCAGGGCGGTCCGGGCAGCTACAAAATCAAACTGCTTTCAGACGGCAAGTAGTAGTCCGACCACTCTGAAACTGTGGGTACAACCGCTTGAGCACAATTCGTGCGTCAGCGGCTGGGGCTGAGTCCGCGAAGCCCCGGCCCAAGTGAGCCGGAAGAGCAGGAGGTGGCCGGGAACAGAACTTCAGCCCCAGCCACCGGCGGCTTCAGCCTCAGTCATTCGGCGGCTGAATGGAAGATGGAATGTCCGGCGCTCACGCCGCCTTGACTGCGGCGACGATTTTCTGCGCCGCATCGGTCAGGTCGCCGGCGGCCTGGAGCATGGGGATGTCCCTGGCGGCGTTCTGGAGGATTTCGCGGGCGGGTTCGACGTTGGTGCCTTCGAGTCGCACGACCAGAGGCACCTTGAAGCCGACGAGTTTGGCGGCGTTGACGATGGCCTGGGCGACGATGTCGCACTTCATGATGCCGCCGAAGATGTTGACGAGCACGCCCTTGACGGCGGGGTCGGCGAGGATGATGCGGAACGCTTCGGTGACCGCTTCCTCGGAAGCGCCGCCGCCGACATCGAGGAAGTTGGCCGGCTCGGAGCCGTGGAGCTTGACGAGGTCCATCGTCGCCATCGCCAGGCCCGCGCCGTTGACCAGGCAGCCGATTTCGCCATCGAGCTTGATGTAGTTCAGGCTGTGTCTGGCGGCGGCGATTTCCAGTTCGTTCGTCTCCGCCGGGTCGGCCATCACGCTGATTTCCTTCTGGCGGAACAGGGCGTTGTCATCGAAGTTGAACTTCGCATCAAGAGCAAGCACCTCGCCATCTGGCCGTGTGTCACTTCCGGGGGTCACGATCAGCGGGTTGATCTCGGCGAGGCTGGCATCGCTCCTGATGAAGGCGTTTGTCAGTTTCGTGAAAATTGAAATGGCCTGCTTGATCTGGTCGCCCTTGAAGCCGAGCTTGTAGGCGATCTTGCGGGCCTGGAAAGGTTGCAGCCCCAGGGCGGGATCGATGATCACGCGGATGATTTTTTCGGGATGGGTCCTGGCGACTTCCTCGATCTCGACGCCGCCTTCGCTGGAGGCGATGAGCACCGGGGCGTTGACCGCGCGATCGACGGCCAGGGCGACGTAATACTCCTTGGCGATATCGACGCCTGAGGCGACCAGCAGTTTGCTCACCGGCACGCCTTCGGGTCCGGTCTGCGGCGTGATGAGCGGTTTGGAGAGAATGGTGGCCGCCGCGGTTTTCGCATCGGCGGCGGAGCGCACCAGCTTGACGCCGCCGCCTTTGCCCCGACCACCGGCATGAACCTGGGCCTTCACCACGGCCAGCGGCGCGTTGATTTTCGTGAACGCATCGGCGGCTTCATCGGCGGTATCAACGACGATGGCGGGGGGCACGGGGACGCCGTATTTCTGGAGCAGTTCGCGGGCCTGGTACTCGTGGATTTTCATGTCGCAAAGCCTTCCGTGTGGGGAGCCGGTTGCAGGAGAGAGCGGATGATAACGAGGTTGCGAGGCGGGGGCCAGAGGAGTGCCGCCCTTTAGCCGTTCGCCTTGGCGAACGAAGATTGGATGGCCGCAAAAAGTCGCAAAATTCACAAAGACAAAGCGATCACAAAGTATTGAAAGGCACGCACATTCTTTTGCAGTCCCGATTACAATCCGATGGATGTTCTGCAAACGCTGCCGGTACAACCTGAAGATGATTTCATCGCGGAGTTGTCCGGAGTGTGGCCGTGCGTTTGATGCGGGGGATCCGAAGACGTATCGCAGGAATGTGGGGTGGCCCAAGTGGGTGCGGCGGTGTTTTCAGTGGCTGCTGGCGTTTTTCGTTGTTGTGTTGATTGCACTGGGTGTGATCGAAGTGCGGTATCAGCGGGAGGTGGCGGCGGTCCAGGTGTTGGAGCATGTCGGTGCGGAACTCGGTGTGGGATACTCCGACGATGCGATTGAGTGGGTCCAGAACATTCCATTCCTGTATGAGCGTCTGCAGCGCCTGATTTTTGTGAGCCTCAACTCCAATCAACCCATCAGCCTGCCGCCTGAAATTGGCAAGCTCACGAGTCTGACGTCGCTGTATCTGAATGATTCTGTCACGCTGCATTTCAGGGATGATGATGAGAATATCCAACCCACCACGCTGCCGCCGGAGATTGTCAACCTCACGAAGTTGATGCATCTGACTGTTCGGAACAATGGTCTCTCCGCGCTGCCGCCGGAGATCGGGATGCTCACGCAACTGGAAAACCTGAGCCTCGGCGACAATCAACTCACGACGCTGCCGCGGGAAATCGGCAAGCTCACGAAGCTGACGGCCCTCCATATTTTTAACAACCAACTCACCGTACTGCCGCCCGAGATCGGCAGGCTTTCGAAACTGACGGACCTGGCCCTGGGGGTCAATCCCATCACCGATGCGGACCTCGAACATTTGAAGTCGCTGTCGAACCTCAAAAAGCTCACCATCAAGGGAACGAAAGTCACGAGCCAAGGCGTTGAAGCACTTCGGCTGGCTTTGCCGAATTGCAGGATTGAAAGCGACTTTGATTAGAACCGTGGCCGAATTTTCTTCCCGATTTGGAGGAATCGGATTTCCCGCTTTGCACAACGGCATTGTCGCGTTTGTAGGCAGCCGCACCGTCCTCGGTGCGCGTCGCGGCGCAGCGACGGCAGGCGCGCACCGCGGACGGTGCGGCTATGAATGGAAGTCGGCATCGAGCCTTCGCCCGGCTTCCCGCAAGCGGCGGGGGCAACGGGTCGATAATCCCTGAGCGGGCCATCCGGTTTTCTCCTGCAAAACAGGGTGCCCGCCCGTTACCGGCGTGGTAATATGGTCAAGACTTCCGGGGGGATGTTCCGTTTCGTTTCCGGGTAGGTTCCCGGGTAGGTTTCCGGGGGCCGCATCGCCTTGATGATTGCATCGTTGATTCCGATTCGCATAGGAGTCAGGCACGTGAGAAACGCAGTCCCTTCAAGTTCCGGTCCGGTTCATGCCTTCCTCGTTCGTTCCATCGCTTTGATGCTTCTGCTCGCCGCCGTCGCGTCGCCTTCACTGGCGGGGCCGACGGAACTGGATCGCATCATCATGTCGGAGAACGAAGGCAGGAATCTCAAGGTGGCTCCGGTGACGGATGATCTTTCCTTTCTTCGCCGGGTCTATGTCGATCTGATCGGTCGCATTCCTGGTGCGGAGGAGATTGCCGAGTATCAAGGCTGGCCCTCCGGCGAGCGTCGGGATCGCGTCATCGACAAGCTGATGAAGGATGACCGCTTTGTGGATCGCTGGACGGTTTTCTTCGCGGACATGCTTCGCATCCGGTCCGGCCAGGCGGGCGGGACGCAGTTCATGGCGTTCGTTCACCAGGCGGTGAAGGAGGGCATGCCTTACGACGAGATGGTTCGCCGGATGATTTCGACTAACGGCAAGGCGGGCAAGACACCCGAAGTCGGTTTCGTGCTCGGCGATGAAGCGGACCCGATGGCGCTGGCCGGCGCCACGGCTCAGACGTTCCTGGGCATCCGCATCTCCTGCGCGGAATGCCACGATCATCCGTTCGACAAATGGACGCAGGAGGAGTTCTACAGCTTTGCCGCGTTCTTCGGCAGGACGCAGCGCGTCGAGCAGCAGTTCAGCCGGATGATTTATACGACGGAAGGCAACACCAACCGCATCATGTGGCCGCCTGCCGCGCCGGGCGTGACCGATCGCAAGCCGGTGAAGCCGGCGTTTCTGTATCAGATTGACAACAGGAATCTGAAGCCGTTCGTGGATCGGATGCTTGCCCGCCGCGCCGAGGAAGCGAAGAAGCGGGCGGCGGCGCAGAAGAAGGAGACATCGGTCGATGATCTGCTGGCGGGTGTGGATGCGGACATTTCCAACATCAAAAAGCCGGTGAACTTTGATGTGACAGGGCAGGCCAAAAGCGACATCCGCAAGATCAACGTGGATGCCGATCTTTATAAGAAGAGCGAGCTGCGCGAGCACCTGGCCGCCACGCTGACCGATCCCTACAACCGCTACTTCTCCTGGTCGATGGCCAACCGCGCCTGGAAGGAACTGGTGGGCCGCGGGTTCGTGGAGCCGATCGATGATTTCCGCAGCGAGAACAAGCCTTCGCATCCCAAGGCGCTGGATCATCTGGCCAACGAATTTGTCGCTTCGGGGTTCGACTTCCGCAGCCTGGTGAAGATGATCGTGGTCAGCGAAGCCTACCAGCGCGGCCGATACGCCGGCCTCGATGAAGCGACCCGCGTGGCGGCGGAGGAGGCGTTCGTGATGGCGCCGATGCGCCGGATGGTCGGCGAAGCCCTGTTCGATTCCATCGTGGAAGCGGGGCACCTGTGGAAGGAAAAGTACCCCGATGGCCAGCTCAAACGCACGATCCGCCAGATGGTGCGGGTGCGGGTGGATGAAGAAGGCAAGATGGTGGCTGCGCCCAAAGCCGCCGAGAAAGGCAAGGGCAAGGGCGATGACAAGATGATGGCGGGCGCCCCCGGGGGCGCTTCCGGGGGTGCTTCCGGGGGCGGGGGCATGATGGCGATGCAGCCGATGGGCGGCGGATATGACCTTGAGATGTCTGTCGAAGTGGATTTCACCAAGGTGCTTGCCGAGGCTGCGAAGCAGGATGAGCCGCAGATTCAGATGATGGAAGTGCTTTCGCCGGAGGATATCGAAGCTCGCCGAATGGTGGCTCAGCGGGTGGAGCAGCGGGCGAAGTATGTCACGCGGTATGTGGATGTGACAGTTGGATACAACCCGAAGTTTGCTTCTTCGATGCGCATGGAATCGCCGGCACCGCGGCCGCACTTTCTGCGGGTCTTCGGTCAGCCTGCGCGTGAGGCGCTGGGCGAGGTGCGGGAGATCACGCCCTCGATGCGGCAGGCCCTGATGCTGCTCAACGGCAGCCTGACGCACGAAGCCTCGCGCGTGGGTCCGCTCGAGCCGATGCACAACCTCGTCACCGGCAGGAACGCCAACCTCGACAAAGCCATCGCCCTGGCCTACCGCGAAATCCTGACCCGTGAAGCCAGGCCCGATGAAATCGCCTTCGCCAAGGAAGTGATTGCGGGTGCGGAAAACGCGATCGAAGGCATGGCGGACCTGCGCTGGGCGCTGCTGAACAGCAATGAGTTCCGGTATCTGCCGTGAACGAAAAGTTCCGAGTTTCGAGTTCCGAGTTCCAAGTTGAAAGACATCTGAATCGCGGAGCAGGTTGAGAGGCAATGTGTGCTTTCTTAACTCGAAACCCGGAACTCGAAACTCGAAACTTTGTTCTTATTCTCCACCCCTTGGAGTGATTCGTATGTCCAACGCCACCCCCGGCTGCCCCGGCTACTTCTTTTCCCGCCGCTCCATCCTCGGCGCGGCAGGCGGCGCCATCCTCGGCCTCTCCATGAAGAGCCTTGTCCACGCCGCCGCCACGCAGGCCGCGGCCGACGCCAAGGCCGATCACGTCATCCTCTTCTGGCTCGGCGGCGGCATGAGCCACATCGACACCTGGGACCCCAAGCCCGGCCGACCCACGCAGGGCGAGTTCGAGCCGATCAAGACCTCGGTTGATGGCATCCGGATTTCCGAGATTTTCCCGCTCGTCGCCAAACAGATGCACCACATCAGCGTCATCCGCTCCATCGCCGGGACCAACGGTGATCATGGCCGGGCTTCCTATCAACTCCAGACCAGCTACAACCAGTCCTCCAACCTTCAGCATCCGGGCATCGGCTCCGTCGTCGTTCACGAGCGCGACCCGATCAGCGATCTGCCTTCCTACATCTCCATCTCCGGCGAAGCCCCGCGTGCCGGCTACCTCGGCCAGAAGTGCGAAGCGTATTACGTCGGCCTGCCCGGCGAGCGCGATCCTTATCTCGCCTTCCCCGAAGGCATCACCAAGGCGCGCGGCGACAAGCGGCTGGACATCCTCAAGAAGATGAACACCAGGTTCAACACCGCCAATGCCGACCCTCGCCTTGATGCCACGCAGACGGCCGTCGATGATGCGGTCCGCCTCATGCGAAGCCCGGCCCTGGCGGCGTTCGATCTCGAAAATGAGAAGCCCGAAACGATCGCCCGTTACGGCGACAATCCCTTCGGCCGCGGAGCGCTGCTCTCACGCCGGCTGATCGAAAAGGGCGTTCGTTTCGTGCAGATCAACCGCGGCGGGTTCGACACCCACACCAACAACTTCCCCGCCATGCGGAATCATGGCTCGGTCATGGACCCGGCCGTCGCCTCGCTCATCGGCGATCTTCACTCAAGCGGCATGCTCAGGAAAACCCTGGTCATGATGATCAGCGAGTTCGGCCGCACGCCCCGCATCAACCGCGATGCCGGCCGCGATCATCATGCCGCCTGCTTCTCCTGCATCATGGCCGGCGGCGGCGTCAAGGGCGGCTACGTGCACGGCTCCTCCGATGAGGACGGCGTTCGCCCCAAGGACGATGCCGTCCGCGTCCCGCAGCTTCACGCCACCATCTGCGATGCGCTGGGCATCAACTACAACAAGAAGGTCATGACCCCGCTCCAGCGCCCGATGCGCCTTGTCGAGGAGGGCGGCGAGCCGGTCAAGGCATTGTTCGCGTGATGTGACGCGGACCCATGCACGGGAGTGCATGGGCTTTCCCATGGTTTATCTGACGAAACGTCATGAACGATCCAAAGCCCACGCACTCCTGTGCGTGGGTTGTCGTTGATCAATGCTTCCAACCACTCCATGAGATTCCACCATGTGGCATCGAATCGTCCCCGCGTCGCTGCTTCTCTCTCTCTTCTGTACCGTCGTCGCCATTGCCCAGCCCGGCAAGGCGAAAAGCGAGCCCGCATCCGCCGCGCCGCGCGGCTCGATCGTCGAGGACCAGGCCGCCAGGAAGCTCATCGAGGCGGGCGACTCCCGCTACGAATCCGACGAGTTCAACAAGGCCGTCGATATCTGGCAATCGGTCATCGAGCGCTATCCGCGCAGCCGGCATCGCTTCACCGCCCACATGAAGCTCGGCGATCATTTTCTGGGCCGCGAACGGGCCTACGACCAGGCCCGCAAGCATTTCGAGATCGTTTCCGGCGAGGAAAACCGCGAGGAGGATCAGCGGGCCCAGGCCACGCTGAAGATGGGCGTCTGCTTCTACCAGGCCCGCAACTTCGGCAAGACCTTTTCCGTGATGCGCGAGGTGATCGAGAAGTTCCCCGTCAGTCCGCAGGTCAACCAGGCCTACCACTACATCGGCCTGGCCCACTTTCAGCAGGGGCATTACAGCCGGGCGATTGCCGCGCTGGAGCGCGTGGGCACCGCGCTGTCAGAGGATGATTCCAGCTTCGAAAAGGTCGAGGCGGGCAAGCGGCTGTTTGTGAAGATCGAGGATGCGGACCTGGCGGCGCTTGGCCCCGATGAAACGATCAAGGTGAAGGTCCGCACGACGCAGGGCGATGAGGAGGTGATCGAATGCCATCCGGTGGGCCGCAATGTGCGCGTGGTCATGGGTTCCATTCAGACGCAGCTTGGCAAACCCAAATCCGGCAACGGCAGGCTCGAGGTGCGCGGCGATGACATGGTGAAGGTGACCTACATCGATCGGCACACCGCCGACCGCCAGTTCAACCGTCCGGTGCTGCGCGACATCACCGTGGTGGGCAACGCCCAGGCGGCGATCATGGACGGAGCCTATGCCGACACGATCCGCGGCGCGGTGCTGGGCAAGGAGGTGAACCTTCAGGTGATCGATGCGGACATGGACCTGTCCGATGCCGCCGACAAACTCGAAGCCTTCGTCGAGGTGCATCGTGAGAAGACGGCGGAGGAGATGGAGAAGGAGATTGCGGAAGCGAAGATCGCGCAGGCGACCGCCGGGGAGAAGAAGGCCGTCGATGACGCGGATGAACCGCAGATCGAGCGATACCGCCTGATCGACCGCGTGAAGATCACCCTGACCGAAGCCCGCATCGGGCGCACTCCGCAAGGCGTGGCGACTTCAGTCGCCCCGCCGGTGAACCCTGTGTCCCCGGCCTCAAACGCGAACACGCCCGCCTCCCCCGACCTTCCCGCCAAGCCCAACGAAGCCGGCGACCTCGCCTCCGAAATCGAAAAGCAGGAAGCCGCGGACACCTCCATTCACACCGGCATCTTCCGCACCACCGTGCTTCTTGAAAATGCCGAGTCGCCGGTGCTTGATGACAACAAACTCCAGGCGCTGCCCAACGATCAGATTCGCCTGATTTATGTCGATCCTGAAAACACCACCGCCGAGCCGGTCACGGTCATCGCCCGCGCCCGGACCGTCGAAGGCAACCTCGGCGGCGTGCGCGTCACGCGCACCGAAATCGCCGACAAGGAACTGCGGCTGCGAACCCAGCTCAAGACCGCCGGCGCCCTGTGCAACATCGGCAACCGCTACAAAGAGTTCGGCCTGAAGGTCAAGTCCAACGAGAAGTACAACGAAGCGCTGCTCGTCTGCGAAGAGATCAGCGAAGAAGCCCGCAAACTGGGTGGCCGGCTGCTCGAGGAAACCTACGTTCAGCTCTGGCGGATTTACTACGAGATGGACAAGCTGGAACTGGCTGCCGCGATGTGCCAGCGGCTGGCGCGTGAGTTTCCAGACTCGGCTTTCGTCGATGATGCCTTGCTTCAACTGGCCGCCGTCAGCCGCAGGCAGGGCCAGGTGAGCCGGGCGATCGGCATCTACGGCCGGCTCGTCGAAATGAAGACCAGCCAACTTCGCGGCGAAGCGCAGTTCGGCATCGCCGAGTGCTACGAGGAAATGGCCAAGGCGGCGCCGGAGGCCCAGCAGCCGGCGATGTATGACCGCGCCTTCCAGGAATACAAGAAGGTCTTCGAGGCCTTCCCTGATTCGGGCCGCGTCGGCGAAGCCGTGGCCAAGATGGCCAACTTCTACTACCAGAAGCAGGACTACGCGCGGGCGATCGACATCTTCGAAACGGTGCTCAGCGAGCATCCCGATGCGAAGTATCTCGATGTGATCCTCTTCAACTATGGCCGGTGTCTGTACCGCATGGATCGCCGCAAGGAAGCCCGAAGCAAGTTCGACCAGTTGCTGGGCGATTTTCCGGAAAGCGCCCTGGCGCCGGAGACGAAACGCATCGTCGATGCGCTGGCCAAAAGCGGGTTTTAGAAATGAACCGCCCAAGCCCGATGGCGAGTCCCCCGGGGGCGAGCCGTCGGGGTATGCGAAAACATGATTTTCGCAGTGTGAAACCGCACAATCTGACGCCTTAAACTTTTTCGCGTTTTTTGCGGCAACGACTTAATGATGGAATCAAAACCCCGACGGCTCCCCCGGAACAGACTCGCCATCGGGCCTGGGCGGAATCGGGCTTGAACAGGCAACCATACGAACGGGCAACGCCATGACCCAACGAACCCTCGCCTTCATTCTTCTTCTTGTTTTCGCTTCTTCTTCCTTTGCGCAGGAGGAGCTTGATGCCGTGAGCCGCAAGGCGGTGCAGCTCGAGGCCGAGCTGGGCAAGATGCTCGACACCGCGCCGCGCGCCGCGGAGCTGATGATCGAGCTGACGGACCTGTACCACAAGGAAGGCCGGGTGTTCGGCCTGGTCCGCGCGGGGCAGAAGTTCGTCGCCGCTCAGCCGGGGCATCCCAGACATCGTGAGGTGATGCTCAAGCTGCTCGACGGCCTGGTCATCCTGTCGCGCAACAAGGAGATCATCGCCACCAGCCGCCAGTTCCTTTCGCGTTATCCCCAGGACAAGGCGTGCGGTGACGTGGAGAAGATTCTGGCGCGAACGCTGGAGCAGCAGAACGACCGCCGACAGATCGCCCTGGCTTACGAGGCGATCTGGAACCGCAACCCCGCCGGCGAGCGCATCGCCGCGGAACGGGCGATCGGCCAGTACATGCAGATGAACAACAACGAAGGCTTCGCGGCCGCGGCGAGGCTGGGCAGGGACATGGTTGAGAAGCTGCCCGCCGGTCCCTACACGATGCACGCGGGCTGGGAGGCGTTTCACGCGGCCCGCCGCACCGGTGACTGGGCCGGCAGCAACGCCATCGGCCTGCTCATGCTCAGGAAGAACGTGCCGATGGATGCTCCCGGAAGCGCCCCCGGAACCCCCGGAAGCGGCGCCCGCGCCGCTGATTTTCATCGCTACATGGCGGAGAATTACGCGAACGCCGGTCAGCGCACCAACGCGATCGAAAGCCTCAAAAAGGCCCGCGCCGCCAGGGACAATGACGACCTTCATCGCCGGCTGATCAATGAGATGTATCACGCCGCGGTCAAGGCTCCCGAACTGGAGCAGGTGGTCAACGATTACGTGGCGAAACATCCCGGCCGCGATGATCGCTGGGCGCAGTTGTCGCTGCTGGCTCACGCCTATGCCCGCGACGGTGACAAGCCTCATGCGGCCAATCTGTTCTCGCGGTCGATGGTCGGCGATCCGTGGTCGCACGACCCTGCCGGTCATTACGTGAACAACGCGGTGCAGGGCGACAAGCCCGAGGACATCGCCAAGGCGGAGAAGACGCTGCTCGATGCGCTGGCGAAGAACCCGAAGGGGGCGGCGGCATACCGCCATGCGCTGGCGTTTTCCGTTTATCGGGATCGCATGAAGGATGCGGGCAGGTGCCGGGCGGTTTGCCGCGATCAGATCGCGCAGTCGCCGACCAATGATGACCGCTCCTGGCAGGCGGTTCATTATCTGCTGACCCATCCGGCGAGTGCGGAAGAGTTCGCCGGTGATGTGAAGCTCATCGCCGATGCCGCACACCGACACGCTCACCTCACCGCCTTCCGCAATTACCTCGGTCGCTGGGAGAACGAGAACAAACGCAACAAGGATCGCCGCGACAATGCCGCCATCGTCGATGCGGCGTACAAGAAGCTCGCCGCCGACCCGTGGTTCAAGGATTGGGAGCAGGCCACCGGCGACCGCTCGCCGCAGAACCTGGCGGCCCGCGATCGTCTGCTCTCCGATGCAAACTACGGGAAGCTCAGCGATGATCAGGCCCGCTGGCTGCTGCGCGCCCAGGGGTATTTTCATCAGCATTACGCGGCGCAGAAAAACCGTCCCGATTCCATCGGCTATTACGCCAGGCTTGCCGTCCGCCTGCCCGCGGATTACGAGGCGGCCGCCTGGTGGCTCCAGACGGCCACCGACTACGGCAACGCGGAGCAGGCCCGCGAGGCGGCGCTGCATCTGATGAAGCTCCAAGCGCCGGCCAACGATGGTGACAGCTACGCCCGTCTGACCACCGCCGCCGACAAGGGCAAGGATGTCGATCTGCTCCGGCAATCGCTCGCATGGATACTCGCCCAGCAGAAGAAACATGGCCTGCATGTCGGCAACATGCACCACATCGGCTCGATGCTCGACAAGCATGGCCTCAAGGATGAGGCGATGGCCTACTGGCGCGAGCGTCACGCGCTGGCGCCCTGGGACTGGCAGTCGCGCCATGCCGTGGGGGCGATCGTCGAACGCATGACGGATGAGAAGGCCCGCCTGGCGTTCCTCGAAGAGGTTTACAAAAACGCGACGAGCCACCACGGCATCTACGCGACATGGATCGCAAGCCACGCGCTCAAGGCCGGCGATGTCGCCAGGTTCACCGCGATCCTCAAGGACACGAAGAGGCGGCAGGCCGAGCGGCCGTTCCAAAGCTGGGGCATCGAGGAATATCCCGCGTGGACCTGGCTTGCGGAGATGCGCGACAGGAACAACAAAAACGCCACCGATCCGCTTCGCAAAACCGTCTTCACCGCGGTGCGCGATCTGGACTTCGGCCGCGTCTCGGCGGCGGCGACGCTGGCGCTTCTGGAAATGGAGCAGGCAGGCGGCGGCAATGAAACCGCGCGCCTGCTTGCCTATGCCAACACGACCACGCAACTGCACAACAGTTCCCACGACTGGGACATCGGCATGGGTTACGCCCAGGCCGCGATGGCCCGCAAGGATTATCCCGCCGCCGCCACGCTGCTCACCGGCATGCTCGCCAACATCTCCGGCGTCGATGCGGCACGCCAGAAAACAGGCCGCGACATGATCGGCCAGAGCTTCGCCCGACTCGGTTCCGTCGGCCTGGCCATCGATGAGAAAAGCCCCATCGCCCCGCTGCTTCAGGCCGCGATGTACCTGCGCCTGGGCGATGAGAAGCTCGCCTTCGACGCCTACGATGCCAACCGAAAACTTTTCGATGTTCACCGCTTCGAGCTTCCCGTCGATCTGATTCTCTTCGTCTGTGAAAGCCACATCGCGGCGGGCGGCGATGAAAACCACGATCGCGCGGAAGACATCCTTCGCTCGTGGTTCGTCAAGTTCTCCGACTCCCCCAACGTCGAGGACGGCGTCAAGGCCAGGGTTCAACTGCTGCTGGGCAAAAACTACTTCGGCGCCAAGCGGTATGAGGTGGCCCGCGCCGAGTTCACCTCGATCATCAACCGCTTCGGCAAAACGGGCGAGGCGCTGGAGGCCGAGTTCGGCATCGGCGAGACGTTCATGGCGCAGAAGCTCTATGACGAGGCGGAGAAGATTTTCGAGAAGCTGGGCAACAGCCGGGAGCGCGATGTCGTCGTCCGCGCCGAGTTCCTGCGCGGCCTGCTCGCTCACCGTCGCGGTGATCGTGACACCGCCCGCGACATCTTCCGCAGCGTGCTCGAGCGCGTGCCCAACATCAACCTCGCCAACCAGACGCTGTTCAATCTCTCCGAGGTGTATGGCGATGAGCAGCGTTACATCGAACAGCTTGAACTGCTCAACACCGTGGGCCGGCTCGGACGGGCGAGCAAGCGCTGGCACGCGCCCGGCTCGACGCTGTCCATCGTCGTGCAGGACAGCGACCTGGGCATCAGCCGCGGCCACACGCGCATCCCCGTGCTGGTGACGACCCATCCCGGCGGCGATCGGGAGACGATCTATCTCACCTCCGGCGGCGCGGGCAAGGGCCTCTTCCGTGCCGACCTGCCCACGCAGCTTGGCGCGGCGACCAAGGGCGACAAGGTGCTGCAACTGACCGGGCGCGATGTGATCAAGTGCGATTATCCCGATGAATTCAAGGCGGAGTTCAAGAACATTCCGCTGGCCGACGCGGAGATACGCATCGCCGCCGACGGCAGGTTCGAGGCTTCTTCGAGCAGGATCATCGACGAGGAAAAGGAAACCTTCAGCCAGAGGCTGGCGCGGGAGGAAAAGGAGGATCAGCAGCAGGATGATCGCGTTTCGCAGCGCAGGCCCAGGAATCAGATCAAGCCCGGCAACGCGGTTTACCTGCGCGTGCAGGATGCCGACCGCGATCTTTCCGATCAGGAGGATGAAGTGCTGGTGAAACTCGTCGCCACCAGCGGCGACCAGGTGCAGGTGAGTTTGAAGGAAACCGGCCCGCACACGGGCATCTTCGAAGGCATCGCCATGACGGGTGAACTGCCTGCGGGTGCGCTGGCCAGTGACAGCGCGATCGATCGCAATCCGCTGATGGCGATCGATCTGGACAGGGGCACAAGCTGGCAGAGCGAGCCTGACGGCCAGACGCCCAAGTGGATCAGCGTGGACATGAAGGACCTCAAGCGTGTGTCGCAGGTGATGCTCAGCACGCCCGATGCGGCGAAGCAGGCCCCGGTGCGCGGCGAGCTGCAAGGCAGCCACGACGGTCGCTACTGGTTCCGCCTGGCGAGCAATCCGCCGGCGGAGGCGGCGACGCCGGTGAAGTTCGACAGCGGGGCGATGACCATGCGCGTTTACGCGCTTCGGCAGGAGATCAGAACGTGGAAGGATGTCGTCGCCTTCACGGCCAAGGCGCCCGATGTCGAGAAGGCGGTTGACACGCTGGCCTGGACCCGTGAAGCGGAGGACAAGGCGGCTTATGCGGTGCTCTGGCACGGCAAACTGGTGCAGGTGAAGGATGGGGCGGTGCGGTTCGCACTGACCGGCTCGACCACCGCGCTGGCGGTCAATGGCGCGATCGAGTTGGATGTCAATGGAAAGACGGGACGCACGGTGGATGTCTGGCTGCCGCGCG
The DNA here is from genome assembly GCA_964649195.1 of uncultured Phycisphaeraceae bacterium. Classification (GTDB taxonomy): domain Bacteria; phylum Planctomycetota; class Phycisphaerae; order Phycisphaerales; family Phycisphaeraceae; genus JTS-RE9. Next base: position 53,587 of record CAZYPK010000005.1, on the reverse strand, counting down.
GCGTTCATGATGTCACCGCCTTCGCCACCGCGGCGCCGAATGTGAACACCATCGGCGTGACCCGCGCCCGCGAAAGCCTCGCCTCGCGGCAGGTGACGCTCAGCCCGTTCCGCAAAACCGATTTCGATCTTGAGTCGGCGGAGGCGAAGCTGATCGCCGGCCGGCCCAGGGCGGCGGCGGTGGAATCGAAGATCACCATCGAAGCGGATGGCACGTGGCAGGCGCGGTTCCAGCCGCATGAGCTGCGCCATGTCCGCTTCATGATTCACGAATACACCGGCGAAGCCGTGGCGATCAACCACATCGAAATCCGCGATGATTCCTCCGAGAAGCCGCACATTCCCACCGCGTCCGATGTGCTTGCGCTGGCCACCAACGATGTGCTGGAGATCGCCGCCGGCGACAAGGTCACCGCCAGCTACACGGATGATTTCACCTTCAGCGCGACCGGCGCCGGCGACGATGGAGCGCGAAACCGCGTGCTCACGGCAACGCTCGACGCCACCTACTTCAACGCCAGGATCGCGCCCATCGCCTACGACTTTGATCGCGGCGGCGGCGGCGGGGTCACCACCGTCCGCAAGGAACTGATCCGCATCGATCCCGGCGAGCGCATCACCATCGAAGTCACCGATTACGACATGGACCAGACCGCCGGGCGCGACACCGTGAAGGTGCAGGTCGTGCTCAACGATGGCGAGCCGATCGAGCTGGTCGCCACGGAAACGCAGGAGCATTCGGGCATCTTCACGAAGGAGCTGGACACCGCCGCCGCGCCGGACAAGGACAAGCTGGTCGTCAAGCCTGGCGATCGCGTTTATCTTCGGTACCTCGATGCGCAGAACACCTTCCCGGGCCACTCGGTTCGCCGGGAGACGGTGGTGCATGTGAATCAGCCGACGCCTGGTCTGGTGAGGATCATCGAGACCCGCGCGCTGGCCGGCCGGGAGCCGGGGATGAAGCCCACGGCGGTTTACCTGCCGTCCACCGGCGCGCCCGATGGCGGGCAGGTGGCGAACGTGGCGTTCGAAGTGCCGCTGACCGTGGAAGTGATCGACCCCGATCGCGCCAAGGATTCGCGCAGCAGCGTGACGGTTCAGATGACCACGACCGACGGCGCGAAGGTGAAGGTGAACTGCGTGATCTCGACGCAGTTCGCGGCGGAGAACGCGGCGCTCGTCGGCGATGACGGAAGAAGCTGGGCGCTGGAGGAAGGCCGGTTTGTCGGGCAGGTCATTTTGCAGCTTGGCGGCAAGAGCAGCCCCGACCTGGTGCCGCTGACGCTGGACATGCCGCGCGGGCTCATCGGCGGTCCGGTGTTGGTTGAAGAGGTTGAAGAAGGCAAGACGCCGCCCGCGCCGCCGGTGGGTGTGACGAAGGTGCTCAATGTGACGGGCAAGGATCGCATCATTGCGACTTATGTTGATGATCGCCGCCCCGACGGTCAGCCCGTGGGTTTGACGGCTCAAGGTCGCCTCATTTCCAACGGCACGCTGGCGATCACCGACCGCGACTACAACAGGCCGGTCGAGCGGTTGCATGTGGGTGAAAGGCTTTTCATCCGTGTCGTCGATGCGGACCTGGATGTGTCCGATGACCGCGACAGGGTGAAGGTCGCCGTCCTGACCGATCGCGGCGAGAGCGAAGTCGTCGAGCTTGAGGAAACGCTGGCGCACTCGGGCGTCTTCACCGGCTCGTTTCATCTCAAGGCCAACGAAAAACCGGTGGCGAACAACCTGCTGCCGGCCACGGCGGAAATCGATGCGTTCTTCGGCGACACGCTCACCGTCAAGTATGTCGATCAGGCGGCGAGCACTTCATCGGGCACGCTCGAACTGACGGTCAACATTCCCATCGTCGTCGGCACGGATGGACTCGTGAAGGCGTTCAGCAAGGTGTTCGGCGATGAGACGCTCGCCGTCGAGACGCGGTTCACCATTGCGGAAAGTTATTTCGAGTTGTTCAAGAGCCACCGCAAGCTTGGCCGCGAGGAGGAAATGAGGGCCGACCTCGAAGCGGGCAGGCGCGTGCTGCGCGAGGTGGTCGAGGATTATCCCGATCCCAAATACATCCCCCGCATTCAATATCTCTACGGTCAGTTCGCCCAGGAACTCCGGCAGTGGGACGAGGCGATCACGGCTTACAGTACGATCATCAAGCAACACCCCGAACACGCGCTGGCGCCCGACGCCCAGTACAAGCTCGCGCAAAGTTATGAGGAAGCCGATCGCTTCGACGAGGCGCTGGAGGCTTATGTCACGCTGGCGGCGACCTATCCCAAGAGTCCGCTGATCGCCGGCGTGATGATCCGCATCAACGAATACTTCTGGAACAGGCAGGACTTCATCATCGCGGCATCGGTCGGCGAGAAATTCCTCGAACGATTCGAAGGCCATCAACATGCCGCGAAGATGGCGTTCCGCGTGGGGCAGTGCTATTACAAGGCCGAGCAATACAGGAAGGCGGCGGATGCGTTCGATGAGTTCGTGAAGAACTTTCCCGATGATGAGCTGACCCCGCTGGGCCTGTTCTGGTCGGGCGAGAGCTATCGCACGGCCAACAACGTGCCGCTGGCCTTCCGTCGCTACAACCGCTGCCGGTGGGACTTCCCCGAAAGCGAGGCGGCCAAGTACGCCCGTGGCCGGCTCGCGCTGCCGGAGATGCTGGCGCAGTTCGAACGCGAGGCGAATCTGGACAACAACTGAACAACACCATGAAATCAGGAAATCAGGAAAACACGAAATCAACGCGGGTCACACGATTTTTTCTCCGAGGAATTTCATGCACTTGACTTTGGCACAATCGGACGCGAAGCCCGGCGACACACTCAAGGACGCGGCGGCGAAAGCGGCAAAGGAGAAGGATGGACCCAGGCCGGCGGACAAGGCCGCCGACGGCAAGACGGATGCTGCGCCCCAAACCGGCGAAGGCGAGGCGACGGCGGCGACCACCGCGCCGGCCAAGGGGGAGGCGTGGTACGAGCAGGGGGCGCTGGGGCTGTTGGTCAACGGCGGCATCTTCATGTGGCCGATTCTTTTCCTGGGCGTCCTCGCCGCCGGGGTCATCATCGAGCGCACCCGCAGCCTGCGCATGCTGGGCGTCGATTCCGAACTGCTTCGCCGCAAGGTGCAGGAGCATCTGGCCGACGACCGCGCCGAGGAGGCGCTGGCCCTGGTGAACAGGGAGCAGGGGCCGGTGCCTGCGATCCTGGGGTCGGGGCTTCGCAAATACGTGCTGCTGCGAAAGCTCGATTACGACACCGCGTCGATTCAGGCACAGGTCGTCAAGACGATGGAGGACTACGGCGTTCACATCGTCGCCGCCCTCGAACGTCACCTGCCCATCCTCGCCACCATCTCCAGCGTCGCCCCGATGGTCGGGTTCCTGGGCACCGTGCAGGGCATGATCATCTCCTTCGATGAAATCGAGGCGGGCATCGGCAAGGAAAACATCGTCAAACTCGCCGCAGGCGGCATCAAGGTCGCGCTCCTCACCACCTGCTTCGGCCTGATCGTGGGCATCCCCGCGTTCATGGCCTACAACTACTTCACCGGCCTGATCAACCGCTTCGTCCTCGATGTCGAGGAATCCGCCTCCGAACTCATCGAAACCGTGACGCTGCAATCGGCGATCGAGGCGGTGGAAAAATAAGCATGAAGGGAGGAAGGCACGAAGGCACGGAGGCACGGAGGCACGGAGGGGAAGGCATAAAGGCACGAAGGCACGGAGGCACGAAGGGGAAGAAGAAAAGCGAGAACGCGAAGCAGCCAAATCCGAAATCCGAAATCCGAAATCCGAAATTCCCATCCCCATGAACCTTCGCCGTCGATCCAAGTTGCTTGTCGAACTGCCTGCCGTGGCGACGGGGGATATTGCGTTCAACCTGATCGTCTTCTTTCTTGTCTGCGTTTCGGTTTCGCCCGACACCGGACGCAGGCAGGACATTCCCCGTGCCGAGCCTCGGAAGGAGGAGAAGCAGCAGACCAAACCCGTCGAGGTGAACCTCAAGGGCGGCGTGGTGATGCTCAACGGCAACGTGGTCACGATTGCGAACTTTGAGGATGAACTGGTCAAGGTGATGAAGCGCAAGGAGGAATCGGGCCGCGAGGTGCGCGACATGCCCGATGCCGACCGCATCGTGGTGGTGAGCACCAAGGATGACAGGAACACGCCCTACAAATTTTGGATTCAGGTGACCGCGGCGATCGAACGCGCGGGCGGCATCGTCACGCTGCAACTGGAGGAGGAGCGCATCATCGAAACGGACTAGCCGCCTGCGGCTTCGCTCCCACGGATCGCACGGAAAACGACATGAAGTTCGCGCGCAAAACAGTCAAGGCCGATGTGCCCAGTGTCGCCATGGGCGACATCGCTTTTCTGCTGCTCATTTTCTTCGTGATCCTCGCCCGTGCCGAGGATGACAGCCATCTGAAATGGCGGCCCGCGGATATTCCCAGGGTCGAGAACCTGGGCGGCTCCGAAGTGAGCGTGCTGATCAACGATGACCACAAGGTGTTCCTCAACGGCGGCCAGGTCGGCATCGACCAACTGGCCGGGCTGATTACGGCAAGACTTGAGAACAAGGGCGGCGGCGACCGCAAGGTGCGGCTCAAGTCGCACGACACCGCCCCGGCGAGCATCTTCGAGCCGGTGATCGAGGCGATCAGCGCGGCAGGCGGCGAACTCGAGCACGTGCTCGAAGAGACACGGAAAAAGTAGGGCGGTATCGCCCACCCGACAAGGAGTCATTCCATGCCAGGCAACCCAAACAATGATCCGTCCGCTTCCGATTCCCCCGGCGTCATCGGCCAGATGAGCCGGCTGCGGGTCCACAGCGGCGCGACCGCCGCCGAGCTGCGCCAGTTCGTCAAGCAGCTTCGCGGCCGCACGCCGCAGGAGGTGATCGGCGTCATCGCCCAGAGCAATCTCATCCGTGCGACCGCCTTGGCGGCAGGAGGGACGTTCATCCTCCTGATCGTCTTCACCATCCTGCCGATCCTCCTTGGCGGCTCCAAGACCAAACCCCAGGCCGCATCGCCGGCCGCTGCGACATCACCCGCCGCCGCGAAAACGGATGACGGCGGCAAGGCCGTTGCGCCTCCTGTCACCGCGAAGACCAAGGACCAGGAGGCGGCGGACAAACTGGGCATCGGCGAAACAAAAACGCTCGACCCCGGAAAGAACCCGCTCGACAGCGTGGGCGATGATCTGTTCAAGAACATCAAATGATTCGCAAGCGAGCCGGGCCGTACTCGGCCCGACAGATGACTGAAGCTCTGCGAACAAAACATCGGCAAGGGGAGCCGGGGGAGCCGGGGCTTCGCGGACTCAGCCCCAGCCACCCGGAATAATATCTGCCACAAAAGATGGGCGCACCCCCGAAAGGCGTTTGGAAACACCGCGGATGTTGAGCGTTTCATGCGTGAGCCGACAGCACAACCCGATGGTTCATCGCCCTGGCATCGCCGGGCTTTGCTGCTGCTGCGCGAGCCGAAGAATGGAGCGATCTTTGCCGCTGTGGTCATCTGGCTCGTCTTCGTGCTCGAATGGCTTTGGGCGCATGGCGTGTCCGACGCGATGCGCTGGGGCATTTTCACGCTCGGCGCCGCGGGGGCGATCGCGGCCTGCATTTTCACCTGGCCGTCGGGTCCGATGACTCGCGCGGCTGTTTGCAGCGTTGCCGTGGTTTTCATCTGGCCGCTGCCGGTCTTCGCCTCCGATTATTTCGGCTGGTCATCCCTCGCCCGGACCTGCGCGAATGCGGGCATGGCGATCGTATTCTTCACCGGGCTGGCATGGACGGTGTGGGGTGTCGAGCGCGGCTCGCGCCACCATCTGAATCAACGGCGTGAGTCGCGCCTTGAATGGAACGGTTCTTCCGTCGCCGCTGCGCCGCCCGCGCCGGGCGGCGACATCTGGAACCCCGTCGATCTCGACGCCTGGTACTACGGCCGCAAGGCGCCCAAGCTCAACCAGTCCATCACCACCATCTTCGGCTACACGCTTGCGTTTTTTCTGCTCGTGTTTCTCTTCAACCGGATCGGCGGCTGTCAGGAGATTTACGAGATGCCCGCCGGCGGCGGGGAGGAAAAGCCCAAGGTGCAGGTGGTGAAGATTCAGAAGGTGATCCGCCGCAAGTTCGTGATCAACCCGTTCAGCGCGGTGATCTTCAATCCGCCGCCGATCGAGGAGGTGAAGCTCAATCTTCAGGAGCTGACCAGGCACGAATACCAGATCGGCCAGGGCAAGGGCGCCGGCGCGGGCTTCAGTAGCGGCACGAATCGCGGCAAGGTGCGCTTCATCCGCCTCGAATACCGCGGCGGCGACTGGGATCAGGACTTCGGCGTCGGGGCGGACCTGAACATGCTGCTTCGCTATGGCATCGAGACCAGGCAGCAGGTGCATGACAGGACCGAGTCGCGCTCCATCGAGGAACTGGGCCGGTTTGCGACGGGCAAAAGTCCGCCAATGGTTTACATGACCGGCCAGCGGTCGATCGAGCTTTCCAAGCGAGAAGTCGAAACGCTGCGCGAGTACCTGATCGACAAGCACGGCATGATCTTCGCGGACAACGGCGGCAGTTCGCAGTGGCACGGGCAGTTCTTCGCCATGATGGACAAGGTGCTCGAAGGCACGGGCGCTTATCCGGTGAAGGTGCCTCTTGATGATGTGATTCACCGCATTCCGTTCACGTTGCCGTTCCTGCCCATTGTCGCGCCGCACGGCGGCAAGGATGCCTGGGGCTGGTACAAGGATGGCCGGTGGCTGGCGTACTATCATCCGGGCGACATCGGCGACGCCTGGGCTGACGGACACTCTGGTGTTCCCCGGGAGATTTACGAGGCCTGTTATCAACTGGGCGTGAACGTGATCTTCTACGCCCATGCGGAGTACAACAAATGGCTGGACACGCGCGAAAAAAAATAATGAATGCAAAATGGCCATTGGAAAATGGCCATTGCAAAATGAAGAGAGGCCGCGCCATCTTCGCGCGAGCGCTTTGCATTTTGCAATTTGCAATGGTCATTGGCCATTTTGCAATCTGCCCTTCCTTCGCCGCCCGGCCTGAGAAGTTTGATGAGATGTCGCTCGATCGCTGGGCGAAGCTGCGCGAGGTGGAGCGGCATCAGCTCAACACCGCCGACCGGTTCTATGCCAGGGGCGATTGGAAGATCGCCATCGCGGAATACGAAAAGTTCCTCAAGCTCTATGAAGCCAGCGAAGGCGCCTCCTACGCCCAGATGCGCTGGTCGATCTGCCAGGTGCAGCTTCGCAGGCTCAACACCGCCATCAAGGATGGCTTTCAATCGGTCATCGATTACTGGCCGCAGTCGCCCGAGGCGGTCAAGAGCGCCTACCTGATCGCCTCGACCTACCGCGACATGGGACAGGCGGCCAACGCGAAGAAGGCCTATGCCCAGGTCATCGAAAAATATCCCGATCATGTCGTCACCGTCCGCACCAAGCTCGACCTGATCGATCTTGCGAAAAAGGAAAACGACGACAGGCGCGTGATGATGCTGCTCAACGATCTGACATTCGACACCCGGCGCAACGCGGAAAACGAAGGCCACTGCATCGTGGCGTCGCGCGACCTGGCCCATCGTCATTTCGCGGCGGGCAATTACGAGGAGGCGGTCAAGGCGCTGGAGACCAGTTACAAGGATGGGCAGTTGACCCGCTGGATTTACGAGGTTTCCGCCGGCCCGATCGGTTCGCTCTCCGGCGATGAGAAGCGCAGGGAAACCGGGGCGAAGCTGGCCGATCGCGTGATTGCGCATCTCAACGGGGTCATGCCCGCGGCGCTGACCGATGATGCCGCGAAAAACCGTGCGAGGACCTACAGCTATTGGATCGCCGACACGCACAGCCGGGCGCGAAGACCGGCGGAGGTGATCAAGGTCTATCAGCAGATGGAGAAGACCTTCGGCGCGGATGACACGCTGCTGGAGAACTTCGCCCAGTGGTATCGCGGCCAGAACAAGCGCGATGAAGCCCGCAAGGTTTATGCCCGCTTCGCCAATCCGATTCGAGGCCAGGCCCAGATCGCCCACATGTGGCGCGAGGAGCGCAAATGGGACCAGGCGATTGCCATTTATGAAACGCTCGAAACCCAGGACAAGGATCGCTCCGGCCAGTGGCGTTGGCAGATCGCCGAGTGCCATGACGCGGCGGGCAGGCTGCGCGAGGCGATCGGCAGCTACCAGCTCGCCGAGCGCTACCCCGCGAGCCTCGATCGCATGGCCTGGTGCCATCGCCGGCTCAAGGAGTTTCAGCAGGCGCTGAATCTCTACGGCCAGATCATCACGGCCTACCCCGACAGCGGCGCCGCCGCCCGCTACAACATCGGCGAAACCTACGAGGCGATGGGCAGGGAGGAGAACGCCATCCGCGCCTTCCAGCAGGTCTGCCGCGATTATCCGACCAGCGGCCAGGCCAGCCGGGCCCATGCGCATCTTCAGAATAAATATAAGATCAACGTGACGCTTGGCGGGGCGAAGGAAGATTGAGGAGGGGAGGCACGGAGGCACGGAGGCACGAAGGCACGAAGGGAAAGGCAAGTTCCGGGTTCCGAGTTCCGGGTTCCGAGTTGAAAATCCGAAATCCGAAACCACAAGGTACGGAGGATTGTTGGTGGTTCATCGTCGTGTTTTGCGCCGTTCCGAAGGGACGGGAGGGTCATATGCCGTTTCGATTTCATTGTGAAAGCTGCGATGTGCGCATCAAGGTGCCTGATGGCTCCGAGGGCAAGAAGGTGCGATGCCCCGGCTGTGGCCAGGTGCAGCGGGTGCGGGGAGAGCAGAAAGAGCAGAAAGAGCGGGGAGAGCGGGGAGAGCCGAAGAAGCCGGCGGCCAGGAAGGAGGATGCGCATCGTGATGTGAATGACGAAGCTCCCGCTTCAGCGCCTGGCGAAGCCGATGTGTCGCTGCCGGAGCGCAATGAGGCGCTGCTCGCATTTCTCGCGGAGACCGCCGATGCAGCTTCGACCGGCGAAGCGGCCTTCACCGCGGAGGAACCGCAGAACATTCACACGGCGGAAGAAGATGCGACGGCATCACCATCACCCCATGCGGCTGCGGACAACGCCCAGCCTGCGGCGGATGTTGTCACCGGCGGCGTGGAAGGGATCGCAGAGGATCAGGTTGCAAACATCCCGACAACCGACGGGCGGGAGACGGATCAACCTTCGGTCTCCGAATCGCAACCACCGGCATCCGCGATCAACGAGGCTGCGACTCAAGCATCGGCTGATGCACTGAAGATGGAAGCGGTTGACGTTTCGGAAGAAGGTTTTGAGGAAGCATCGAGTCAGCCGGGCGCCGATGAACCGGTGAAGCGGTCTGTGGCGGATGCTGCTGATGAGGTCGCATCGGATGAGGATGGGGATGAGGAGCCGGGCAGTGAAGCGCCGGCCGGCGAGGTGCGCGATCTTTTCGATGACTTCGTTCGCCGCGAGGAACTTGAGCGCCAGAGCGAGGACGAATCGGACGACGCTCAGGAATCAACCCAACCGGCCGGCGGATCGCACAGTCCCCGATCGCTTTCCGTTTCCGCCTCCGCCGGTGCGGAACAGGAGGAGACCATCGGCAAACCGAAGCTTCACCAACCCCAGGTCGGCGAGCCTGTCGTGGTGGTCAAGGCCCCCCCGGCCCCCCCGGTTCCCCCGGTTCCCCCGCGCGTGGATCGCAAGACGCCGGTGGAAGCGGTGGCGCCGGCGATGTCAGCGGCAGCCGCGCCGCCCGAACAACGACCGCCCCAGGCCATACCGCTGTCACCGGTGAAGAGCGCGCGGGAAAATGTGGCGGCTGTCGCGCAACCGGCGGCTGAGGATGTCGCCGATGCGAGCGAAGAGGATCGGCGGATGATGGCGGCGGCTGCGGGCGTTCATGCTCCATTGCGGGCCGGGGCCGGGGCTTCCGGGGGCGGGGCCGGGGCCGGGGGGCGTGAAGAGCCGAGGTGGAGCGCGCCATTGTTGGAAGCCTCACCACCGGCGGCGCGGCCGCGCCGCATGGCGCCGCCGCCGGGCTATGCGACGCTGCTGGCGCTGTGCTGGATTCTGCGGGCGCTGGCGTGCATCTCGCTGGTAAGCGTGGTGAAGCTGGGCCTGTTGTGGATCGATGCGGGGACGAAGTGGCTGGATGTATTGATCGTCGCGCCGCTGGGGCTGGGGCTGGTCATCGGAATCTGGGCGATGGGCGAAATCGCAAGAGCCGTGCGCGACACGGCAAGGAACAGCCATCGATGATGATGAGCCTGCGCCCGGTTCGGACGACTTCCGATGCCTTTCATGGACCGCGCCATCTCGCTGATCGTGTCGCACGGTCCTTATATCTGGACATGCTGGCTGCTCGCCGCCTATCTCGTGGGGCGTTATGGCGGCCTGGTCGGCATCATCATCGGCCGGAGCATGACCGCGGCGATGGTGGTGCTGATCGACTTTCAGATTCTTCATCACCGGATTCTGCAAGGCGGCATCGCGGCCCCGGACGGTGTGGAGTGGTCCTTCATCTGGAACACCGCCCTGCATGTGATTCTGATCAACACGCTGCTTCTGCCGGTGAACATCTGCGGCTGGCTCGCGTGGAAAAAGCGATGCAAGCGGCGCGGCCAAGGGCAGCAGGGCGATCGCATATGACCTGAGTTCGGGACAAGCCCCATCCGGCCCCCCGGAATAAGTTCTCAGGCTCCGATCCGCATGATCAACGCCTGGGACCGACCGGCACAATCACCTGGCGCCGGGCCAACTGGCCGTCGATGGGAAGTCCAACGAGATCACGGCGGCGCCGGTGCGCGGCCACCGGAGCGTGGAGAACAACCTGCACTGGAGCCTGGATGTGTGCTTTCACGAAGACGCCGACCGCATCCGCAAGGACCACGGCCCCTGCAACTTCGCCATCCTGCGCGGCCAGGTGATCAACCTGCTGAAAAAAAACCGCCCCCACGCGGCGGCTCATGTACCGAATGTGGCGCCAAGCCCGATGGCGAGGCTTGGCGAGCCGTCGGGGTATCGGCGCCGCGCGCAGAATACCCCGGCGGTACATGAGCCGAGAAGCTCACAGAACCCGGCTCTGAAAAGGCAGGGCGACGGCATTCCGCCTTATCCGAGCCGCGCGGCTCGGATCGACATCCCGCCCGACTTCATGTCACAATGTCTTGCATGGGCCGTCTTGCTTTTTCATTTCGCTCGCTGCTGGCCGGGGCATGGTCAACACTGGTGGCCGGTGTCGATGAGTTGTTTCCCTCGCTGGTGGAAGAGGAATTGAAAGCCGCCCGCGAGAAGGGGTGGCAGGTGGATCAGGCGGATGTTTATTGTCATCGCTGCGGGGCATCGGCGGGGCCGGGCGAAGCGACGGAGCGCGGCTGTTCGCAATGCCTGGGCAAATCGCCGGCGTGGGATCGGATCGTTCGGCTGGGGCTTTATACGCCGCCGCTGGCTTCGTGGATTGTGGCGATGAAGTTTCACCGGCAGTGGACCTGGGGGCCGTGGCTGGGCGGGGCGCTGGCCGGGCAGATTCAAGCGGTGGAGGATCGTGGAAAGTCGATCGTCGTTCCGGTGCCTTCGCCGCTGCTGCGCCGCTGGCGGCGCGGCTACAGCCAGACGCATCTGATCGCCGACGCCTTTGCCGCCGCGCTGCGGTGGCGCGTGGTGGAACTGCTGCACCGCAAAGGCTGGCAGCGGCCGCAGACCCGCGTGCTCGCTTCGCATCGCGGGTTCAATGTGCGCCATGCGTTTCGGCTCGATGAGGTCGATCTGACGGGTTACGAAGTCTGGCTGGTGGATGATGTGAAAACCAGCGGCTCGACCCTGACGGTCTGCGCCAGGCTGCTGCGGCAGGCGGGGGCGGCGAAGGTGAATGTGGCCGTGGCCGCCGTCGCCGATCCCAAACATGCGGATTTCAAGCTGATCTGAAAGGCGCGATCACCAGACCACCTCCTCCGCATCGAACACCGGCCCATCGGTGCAGGCGAGTTTGTAGCGCCAGGGGCGGCCGTGTCCATCGATGCCGTGCGGTTTTTGGGCGTCTTCGATCTTCACGATGCACGACTGGCACGTGGCCATGCCGCAGGCCATCGCCTGTTCGAGGCAGACCTGGCAATCCACCCCGTGATGTTTGGCCAGCTTCGCCACCGCGTGCATCATCGGCTCCGGGCCGCAGGTGTAAACGACCGCCCGCCGCGCCTGTGCGGGTGAAAGCGTCAGCAGAAACTTTTCGACGCCCGCGGTGATGCGGCCCTTGAGTCCCAGCGAGCCGTCATCGGTGGTGATCACCGCCGGGTAGCCTTGCGATGCGAACTCCTCCACGCTCTTCACCGGCATACCCGAAACATCGGGCAAGGCGTCATCCCGAAACGTCACCGCCAGCAGATCGCTTGTCAGCGCTCCGACAAAACCGACCGCCTGCCAGCCGCGCTCCTTCATCGCCTGCGCCAGATAGAACATCGGCGGCAGCCCCACGCCGCCGCCCACCAGCAGGCCGATCGACTTTTCATCAGGCAGCGCGAAGTGATTGCCCAGCGGCCCGATCAGATCGACCGCATCACCGGGCCGAAGCTGCGCCAGCCACGCGGTGCCCACGCCCACCACGCGGTGGATGATCTCCACCCATGTGCCGCGATCGTCGTCACCGCGCCCCGCCAGACTGAAAGGCCGCCGCAGCAGCGCCAAAGGATGGCACAGCTCCGGCTGCGACAGCGCGGGCATCTGGCCGGGCAGCCACTGGCAGTCATGGCCTTGAAGCAAATCCTGATCGATCGCCCCATCAGGCGTGCGACAACCCAGTTGAATGAACACCCCCGGTCGGGTCGCAGGAAACGGCGTGCCCGAATCGATGCGCATGCGCAGCAGAAAATGCTCGCGGCAGATCGGCCGATTGACCTCGACCATCGCATCAAACCGCGCCCGATGCGGGGCGGAACAAGTTGAATTCGGAGCGGCATTCACGCCGCGAAGTATAGCCAATGCGGTCGTGGGGACATGCCCCCCCGGGGGCCGGGGTTTGAGAAGTTTTGGGTGAGAAGTTTTGGGTGGGTGGCTGGGGCTGAGGCTCTGCGAAGCCCCGGCTCCCTTGGCTCCCTTGGCTCCCCCGGCTCCCCCGGCTCCGATTCACCGCCCCTTGCCCTTGCCCCGGCCCTTGATGAAATCCTCGATCATCTTCTCGCGGTTGCGCCGTTCCTCATCGCGAGGCTGTTCGCGCTCCACCGGCTGCTTGGCGGTTTCCGTCTTCACGCTTTTCTCGACCGGTTTTTCCAGCGTGTCCGCCTTGCCTGAAAGCATCCTGAGCTTGACGCTGCCGAAGGTGACCGCAGCGTTGAAGCTGACCAGCGCCACGGCCCTGGCGTCGCGCGGGCTGACCAGATCGTTGACGGAAAGCTCCGACTGTTTGCCTTTCCATTCGAGCACGCTTCTGCCGTCGAACGAAATGGCGATGGCCGCGCCGCCGTCATCATCGGCCTTGACGGTGATGTCGGCCAGGTGCACCTTGCCGTTGGTGATGCTGACATCTTTTCGCGTGGCGTTCTGGGCGGCGCCCTGGCCGTTGACATCGGACAGGCCGGCCGCGCCTTGCGGGAAGAGGTTGACCGTGTAGGTGACCTGCGTGTTTCCCACGGGGAAAACGATGCCGATGGAGCCTTCGCCCTGATCGCGGACGAATTTCAGCTTGAGGTTGTAGCTGCCGCCTTCGATGCGGACGGCGGGCTTGAGCAGGGGGATTTCGGCGAAGCCGCCGCGATCGACCTTGATCGTTTCGCCATGCCGCCACCAGCGGCCGCGCTGCCCGTCGCGCGAAGGATCGACGTAATCGAGAAGCTCGATCGTCCTGCCATCGGCGAGGTCCGGTTTCTTGACGCCGCCCGATTCCGCTTCGAGTTTCGCCAGGGCATCGGTGACGCGCTTCATGTTCAGCGATGCGGCGGTCTTCTGCACATCTTCGGTCGTGTGCAGGGTCATGTAATGTTCGTAGTAGCCTTTCGATCGCGTGAGCATCGCGGCGCGGGTCAGGCTGATGCCTTTCTTCGACAGCCCCTCGTAGTAGTCGGCCAGGGAGAGGGCGGCGGGCTTGTCGATGTCGCCGATCGATTTGGCGGCGAGGGGGATCATTTTCTTCTGGGTGTCGTCACCGCCCAGTTCGAGGTGTTTGGCGGCTTTGGCGGGATCATCCATGTCGGTGATGTAGAACTCGACAAGCTGGGCATGGGTGGTCTTGTCCCAGGGGTTGGCCTTGAGCTTCCGCTCGGCGGCCTCGATGCGCGTCCAAGTGAGGGCCAGCGGGGTGTAGGTGTCGATGCGCGACTGGATCGCATCCTTCAGTTCCGACTTGACCGCAATGGCCACCGGCCTGGCGCGGCGAAGCAGGTTCATCGCCTCCGAATAATCCTTGGCGGCCAGGCGGGCGTCGGCCTGGGTGGAGAGGTAATCGACGTACAACTGACCCGCTTCGATTTTCTTGTCGCCGGTCGATCGCTCGTAGCCCCGCTGATAGACCGCCAGCACCTTCGCGTTGCACTCGGCGGCCTTGCCCGGATCGCCCTCGGCCACCAGTTGCATCGCTTCGACCGCCACCGGATACCCCGACACATCACGGCTGCCCAGGGCGTAGGCATACTCGCAAAGCAGGTCGCGCATCTCGGCATCGTCGGTCGAACGCCGCGAGGCGTTGAGCAGCAGCTGCGCCAGCTCCACATCATCGGCCGGGTCAGGCGTCGCGGTGACGCGCTTGACCTCCGCGCCGAAGAGCCTGTCGAACTCCGCCTTCACATCCGCCCGGCAATCCGCCGACCACATCGGCAGCCACGCCAGCAGCAGGCAGGGAAGAAACGACCGTTGGGCGACATGGTGCATGGCGGCAACTCCGCGGATGAAGGAAACAAGCGAGCCATTATGGATCACAATCATAGATCACAACGCCCCAATTACAAAGACTACCCGCACCGGGCGTGAAGGTTGCGGGCGTCTTTCTTAACCGCAGCGTCCTCGCTGCGCGTCTTTCTTAACCGCAGCGTCCTCGCTGCGCGTCTGCGCAGACGCGCAGCGAGGACGCTGCGGCTAAGAACAGACAGACGACAAACCCTCGACGACCTAGAATCCCCCCATGCCCGACATTCTTCTGACCACGCTCAACGCCCGCTTTGCCCATGCCTCCTTCGGCCTGCGCTATCTGCTGGCGAACATGGGCGCGCTCAGGGAGCGCACCGCGATCATCGAGTTCGACATCAACCAGCAGCCCCGCGACATGCTCGAAACGATCCTCGCCGCCGGTCCGCGCATCGTCGGCATCGGGGTCTATATCTGGAACATCACGCAATCGACGCAGCTCATCGCCGACCTCAAACGGCTCAGGCCGGACATCCTCGTCATCGCCGGCGGACCGGAGATCAGCCACGAAACCGATGAGCAGGAACTGACGAGGCTGGCGGATTACATCATCACCGGCGAAGCGGACCTGGCCTTCGCCGGGCTTTGCCGCAAGCTGCTGGCCGGCGAGAAACCGCCGGTGAAGGTGATCGCGGCCCCGCTGCCGAAGATGGAGGAGATCGCGCTGCCTTACGAGTATTACGATCAGCGCGATATTTCACACCGCGTGGTCTATGTCGAAGCCTCGCGCGGCTGCCCGTTCAAGTGCGAGTTCTGCCTCTCCTCGCTGGACATCCCCGTGCGCAACGCGCCGCTCGAGGCGTTCCTCGAGGCGATGCAAAGCCTGATCGATCGCGGGCTGCGCCGGTTCAAGTTCGTCGATCGCACCTTCAACCTCAACATCACCATCGGCAGGCGCATCCTCTCGTTCTTCCTCGATCAGCTTTCGCGCGTGCCCGATCTGTTTCTGCATTTCGAGATGATCCCCGATCGCCTGCCCGAACCGCTGCGCGATCTGATCAGGCGGTTTCCGCCCGGCGCGCTGCAATTCGAAGTGGGCATCCAGACCTTCGATGAAGAGGTGATGGCCCTGATCTCGCGCAGGCAGGACAATGCGAAGCTGGAGGAAAACCTGCGTTTTCTGCGGGAGGAAACGGGGGTTCACGTTCACGCGGACCTGATCGTGGGCCTGCCCGGCGAGGATGTGGCCGGCTTCGGGCGCGGGTTCGACCGGTTGGTGGCGATGCGGCCGCAGGAGATTCAGGTGGGCATGCTCAAGCGGCTGCGCGGCACGCCGATCATCAGGCATGATGAGACCTGGCGGATGAAATACAGCCCGACGCCGCCTTATGAGATTCTCCAGAACAAGCTGCTCGACTTCGCACAGATTCAACGGATGCGAAGGTTTGCAAAATACTGGGACACCATCGCCAACAGCGGCAACTTCGTGAAGACCGTGCCGCTGCTGTGGCAGTGCGAATCCAACGACGATCGCAATCCTTCACCCTTCGCCGCCTTCCTGCGATTCTCCGACTGGCTCCACGAGCGCGTCGGCAGACAGCACGGCATCGCCCTGACCAACCTGACGGAATACCTCTTCCGCTATCTGACGGATGAACTTCGCGCCGATGCGAACGAAGTGGCGAAGGTGATTCACGAGGACTATCAGCGCACCGGAAGAAGCGATGTCCCGCCGTTCCTGCGTCCGCACCTGCCGGTGGAGCTTCGCACGGTGGACCGCAAGCTGACCACCGCCCCGCGAAGACAGGCGAAGCATCTGGCGTAGAGAAGAGGTCAGAGGTCAGAAGTCCAACAGCCGCTTGCAGCTTCGCTCTGATTCCTGTCTCCCGTTCCGCAGACGCGCAGCGAGGACGCTGCGGCTACAAAGTCCCTTGTCTCCTGTCCCCTTCCTCTTCCCCCCGGCTACCCCGGTTCCCCTTGCCGGGGCTTCGCGGACTCAGCCCCAGCCACCCAAAACTTCCCAACCCCCGGGCCGGCCTGTTGCGCTCTACACTATGCCCATGCTTTCACTTTGGCCTTCCAAGTCGAAGATCGTGATCGGGATGGTTCACCTGTTGCCGTTGCCGGGCAGTCCGCGTTATGCGGGCGACCTTCGCGCGGTGGGTGATCGCGCCATTGCCGATGCGAAGGCTCTCGCCGGCGGCGGGGTGCATGGCATCATGATCGAAAACTTCGGCGATGCCCCCTTCTTCCCCGGCCCTGTGCCTTCGTCCGTCGTTGCCCATCTGACCGCTCTGGCGGCGCAGGTGCGGCAGGTCATCGATGTGCCTTTGGGCATCAACATGCTTCGCAACGATGGCCGCAGCGCCCTGGCCATCGCCCATGCGGTGGGGGCGGCCTTCATTCGCGTCAACATCCTCTGCGGCGGGCGCGTCACCGACCAGGGCGTCATCCAAGGCATCGCCCACGATCTGCAACGCGATCGGGCCGCCCTCGGTGCCGGGCATATCAAGGTGATGGCGGATGTCGATGTGAAACACGCCTCGCCTCTGGGGGAACGCAGGGCGATTGAGGATGAGGTGGATGACACCATCCATCGCGGCCTGGCCGATGCGGTGATCGCCTCCGGCGCCTCCACCGGCAAGGCGACCGACCCGGCCCAGGTCGGACGCATCAAGGCGGCGGCGGGCGCCACGCCGGTCTTCGTCGGCAGCGGCGCAAGCGCCGAAACCATCGCCTCGCTCTTCAAGCACTGCGACGGCGTCATCGTCGGCAGCGCGCTGAAAGTCGATGGCGTCGCCGCCAACCCCGTCGATCCTCGCCGCGTCGAAGCGTTCATGAAAGCCGGGGAACGGGAAACAGGGGACAGGGAACAGGGGACTTTGTAGCCGCAGCGTCCTCGCTGCGCGTCTGCGGAAGGGGGACAAAGACAATTGGTTATTATTTATTTGTCATTGCTTATTTCTTATTTGAAGGGCGGACGCGCAGCGAGGACGCTGCGGCTATGAAAGTCTCCTTCCTCTTCCCCCGGTATCCGCATGACAAGCACCAAAGACGCGACGCGAATGCTCAGTTTGGTCAAAGGCAGGCACACCTGTCTTTTCGTCTCCACCTTCGAGGAGGATGAGGCCCTGAGTTTGTGCATCAACGTGGCCATCGAATGCGGACGCGATCCCTGGTGCTGGTCGATCGATCGCGGGGTGTATGACGGCGTGCAGCCGGGCGGCGAAGGCGTCAAGGACACCGCCCATCCCGCCGCGGCTTTGACCTGGCTGGCGGACAGGCGCGATGCGAAGATGTGCGTGCTGCTGGACATGGCCGGCCACCTCGACGACGCCCGCACCCTGCGGGCCCTGCGCGTGCTGCTGCGCAGGGCCGCGGCGCAGGAACGGACCATCGTGCTCATCGACCACGCCTCGGAGCTGCCTTCGGTGATCGCCGCCCATGCCACGCGGTTCGAGCCTTCGTTCCCCGATGAAACGGAGATCAGCCAGACCATCCGCGACACGCTGCGCACCATTCGCAGCAGGCGCGAGCTGTCGGTGGAGGTGAGCAAACCGCAGTGGCGGATGATCCTGAAAAACCTCGGCGGCCTGACGCGAAGGCAGATCGAACGGATCGTCGTCGATACCGTCATCGAAGATGGCCGGTTCAGCGATGAGGACATGAATCATCTGCTGGCCCTGCGCCGGCAGACGCTGGGGGCCGATGGACTGCTCGAGTACGTCGAGACGCCGGTCGATCTCTCGCAGATCGGCGGCCTGTCCGAAATGAAGCGCTGGCTCACGCTTCGGCAGGGCGCGCTCACCAACGAGGCCGCCGCCCAGGGGTTGCCTCACCCGCGCGGCATGTTGCTGCTGGGCGTGCAGGGCGCCGGCAAAAGCCTCAGCGCCAAGGCCGTCGCCACCGCCTGGCAGCGGCCGCTGCTGCGGCTGGATCCTTCCGTGCTCTACGACCGCTTCATCGGCGAATCCGAAAAGAAGCTGCGCGAAGCCCTGCGGCAGGCCGAGGCGATGGCTCCGATCGTGCTTTGGATCGACGAGATCGAAAAAGGTTTTTCCTCCGCCGCCAGCCACAACGTCGATGGCGGTTTGTCCCGCCGCATGTTCGGCTCGCTGCTGACGTGGATGCAGGACCACACCGCCCCGGTCTTCATCGTCGCCACCGCCAACGACATCGAGGCCCTGCCGCCGGAGCTGCTTCGCAAGGGGCGGTTCGATGAAATCTTTTTCGTCGATCTGCCTTCGCGTGAGGTTCGGAAAACGATCTTCGAGATTCACCTGAAAAAGCGAAACCGCGATGCCGCCCGTTTTGATCTCGATGCCCTGGCCGACGCCTCGCAGGGCTACAGCGGCGCGGAGATCGAGCAGGCGATCATCGCGGCCATGTACGAGGCTTTTGGCGACAAGTGTGAGATGTCGATGGTCCATCTGCTCAAAGCCGTCGCCGGTTCACCGCCGCTGTCGGTCACCATGGCGGAAAAGATCGCGATGCTGCGATCGTGGGCGAAGAAGCGATGCGTGCCGGCGGATTGAGGCGGCGAAGATCGCCGGGCAAAAGCACATGGGAGGGCGAGGCTCCCGCCGAGCCGTCTGTTGACGAAGCCTGTCCGCAGGCTGAGGAAACAGAACTCGCGCGGTCGGTGATCGTGCCTGATCGTTCGCCTGCCGCGCGGGTTTCATTTGCTCCGGCCCCCAAAGCGGAGCCGTCGCAAACGAATCGGCTCGGCGGGAGCCTCGCCCTCCCGGCGGGAGCCCGCCCATATGCTTTTACCCTGGGGGTTGGACAGGCCGTTTCATTCCTGATTGACATGCGGGCTGAAATCACAAATCGCAATCACCAAATCTCAAACAAGCTCCAATTCCAAAGGAAAAAGGCGAAAATAATGCGCGATCCGAATTCCTTGCCTTTTCATTTTCGCATTTTGGAGCTTGTTTGGAACTTGAGCTTTGTGATTTGAATTTTCCCGTCGGGCGGGGCTGAGGCATCGCCCTCAAGGCTGGCCGTAGGCCGCCGCCGGCGGGGTCCAGGAGCCCAGATCGCTCTGGTACATGTAGGAAGTGCGGGCGAAGCCGCCCCAGGAATGGATGAAGATGAGCTTTTTGAATTCGACCCACTGCACCGAGCCGTCGAAGGCCATCTGGTTGCCGCCGCTGGGGTATTCGTTGGCGCCGTCACGATGGGAAGGCAGGCCGCCGTAGGCCGAGGCCCGGCCGCCGCCCCAGACGTTGTCGATTTTCATGGCGGCATCGGCCAGGAGCGTCCAGTTGCCTTGCGACTTGGAAGAGAGCGGGCTGCGGGAGACCATGTTGCCCACGTGGGGATTGATCCACCGGTCGATGCCGCCGAAGTATTGATACCCGACCACCATTTGCGGATAGCTGGGTTCCCACTGGCTCTTGTACGCCCGGCTGGGGCAGTTCCAGTATTCCGCCGGCTTGAAATGCACCAGCGAACCGCCGACGTTCACCTTCGGCCCGACCGCCAGGCCCACCGTCGCCATCGCTTCCACCCAGTCGATGTCCTTATCCCAGATGCGGTTGCCATGCACATCGTAACCGATCGCGTTGAACGCCTTCTGCACCTGCCGCCCACGGGCCACCAGGATGCGGCCCGAATTGGACGAGCCGTAGGTCACCACCGCACGCTGGATGTTGGCCAGGTTGGTGGCGCAGACCACCCGGCGGGTGTTCTCCCTCGCATTCGTCAAGGATGGCAGAAGCAGGGAGATCAACAGGACGATCAGCGCCACGACCAACAACATCTCCACCAATGTGAAAGCGGCAAAGCGATGCTTGAATGGTCGGGTTTTCATCATGATGGTGAAGCCTCAAGAGCGACCGGCGCGGTCAACCTCAATGCCCCCGGCATGAAACGGATGATTGGGAACCATCATCCAGACTGAATTTGAATCGCGGCAAGGAACGCGGTCTCTTCCATTCTGTCCGTGTGGACCTGAACAGAGTGTAGATCACCGATGGAAAAAGAGCAAACAAAATCGGCGGATATTCCAAGGGTGTTTAATTCTCGGCACCCACCCTGTCGAAAGTTCCAAATGACAAATTTCAAACTCCAAACAAGCTCCAGGAACAAAAATGCAATCAAACAGAATCCGGATTCGGACCGGTTTTGCCTGCTTCGGTTCGCTTTCGAGTTTGTTTGAGATTTGGATTTTGTCATTTGGAGCTTTTGCTTCCGGTGATGGAACGGAGAATTAAACGGCCCTGGGCGGATATCCGGGGCAATCGCCTCATCCCACTTGGCCCGCCGCCCGCCCTGCCCTACAATCCAAAACGCATGGCCAAAAAACCCCCCAAACAACTGGCGCTGCTCGATGAAGACATGTGCACCGGCTGCGAAGCCTGTGTCTCGGTCTGCCCCGTCGATTGCATCGACACCATGCCCGGTCCCCACCACGAACAGGTCATGCAGAACTGCTCGATCGATCTCGTCCGCTGCATCGGCTGCACGCTCTGCGCCCAGGTCTGCCCGTGGGACTGCATCACCATGATCCCCAGCGACCAGATGCTCCGCGAGAAAAAGTACGCCGCCCAGTTCACCTGAACAGAGCCGCGACGTAACACGTCGCGGACGCAAACAGCCTGAAAGAGCGAACATCGCGCAGTGATCGACAGCCTCGAAAACCCTGCGGCACAGAATCTT
>CAZYPK010000005.1:0-32009 GCA_964649195.1 uncultured Phycisphaeraceae bacterium | reverse complement strand
GACAGCCTCGAAAACCCTGCGGCACAGAATCTTCACCACGGCACACCCATCACCCGTCGCCCAACACAGGCCGTCCATCCGCCGCGCCGATTCACGACCTTTCAGGCTGCTCACGTCCGCGACTCGTTGAGTCGCGGCTGCCAGAGCCGCGACGTAACACGTCGCGGACGTGAACAGCCTGAAGGAGCGAACATCGCGCAGTGATCGACAGCCTCGAAAACCCTGCGGCACAGAATCTTCACCACGGCACACCCATCACCCGTCGCCCAACACAGGCCGTCCATCCGCCGCGCCGATTCACGACCTTTCAGGCTGCTCACGTCCGCGACTCGTTGAGTCGCGGCTGCCAGAGCCGCGACGTAACACGTCGCGGACGTGAACAGCCTGAAGGAGCGAACATCGCGCAGTGATCGACAGCCTCGAAAACCCTGCGGCACAGAATCTTCACCACGGCACACCCATCACCCGTCGCCCAACACAGGCCGTCCATCCGCCGCGCCGATTCACGACCTTTCAGGCTGCTCACGTCCGCGACTCGTTGAGTCGCGGCTGTCATCCCCAGAAATTGAACAGCTTGCCCAGCAGCAGCACCGAGGCGTTGGCCAGCGTGATCAGCCCGATCATGCCAATGTTCCACCTTGTGGAGGCTGATGCGTTTTGCAGCGGCCTGTTCAGCACGCGGCAGACCTCATAGGTCTTCCGTTTCGCGGCCAGCAGAAGGCCGCCCGTTTTCATCCGCAAACCGGTTGTCGGTTTTTCATCACCGGCTGCGGCGCCCCCGTCAGCCTCGGCCATGCCGTCCGCACCGGCGGCGATGATGGATGCGTGGGGCGGCGCCGAGGTGTGAGGTTCGCTCTGATGAAACGGGGCGTCATCGGTCTGGAGCAACTGTTCGGGGGAATCGAACTCATCATCATCTTCTTGCGATGCCGTTGCCTGCGAATGCGGAGCCGTTGCATCGGTCACCGGTGACTGCGCTGCCGTGGCTTGGGAAAGCACATCCTGAATCGTTTCAAACTCATCGGCGACCGCATGGTCCGCATGGTCCGCGAGAAACTCATCGAGCCGCTTCATCGTGGCCGTGGAAACAGGGGCAGGGGCAGGAGCAGAAGCAGGGGTGGAAACAGCCCCCGCACTCACCCCCCGATTCGCCGGCGACTGCGAATGATGAATCTCACGGATGATCTGATCCGTTTCCGTCGAACCGGCCGGTGCAACGGCATCCTCGATCAGATGACTCATCCGATCCACCTCGGCGCCCACCGCATCGGCCTGATGGCCCGTCGCATCGATCGAATCTTCCGCAGGGGAATCCGCGGCAAAGGCCTCGTCCGCCGCCGACGCAGGCTGATCCGCTTCGCCGCCGGTCATTTCCATCAGTTGTTTGATCTCCGCATCAAAATCCTTCGACTCCTCTTTCACCATCGCGGCGGCAGGATGCTCCATCGACTCGCTGCCGCCAAGCACCTGGGCGGGTGATTCGAACATGGCGTCATCAATCAAGGCGTCATCCCATGGAACATCCGCAGCCGCCGCCTCATCCACATCGACAAAAGCATCATCATCAATGGACGCTTCCGCCGGCGATGATTCCCTGACGGTTGCGGCAACCGCCGGATCATCGTTCAGTTGGGCGCGGGCCTCATCGAGCACCGTCTGCAACTGGGCGACCAGATCATCGCCCACGATGTCCTGCGGCGCGAGGAAGTCGATGTTCGCCTCCGCTTCAGGCGCGGCAACAGGCGCCTCCGTCACCGGCGGCGACTGAGCCTTGCTCCTGCCCTTGGATTTGGATGATCTGGACATCCGCTTTCTCCATCAACGCGCGTTGGCGGCCCTGCATGGCCCCCGCTGGCGTGTCGCCTTGCATCATGCCATCATGCGGCCACGGCACACCGCCAAGTATCACAATCGGCCTGATTTGCAGGCCGATTCACCCCGACCGGCCCGACTCCAGGCAAAACCCGATACCCGGAAGCGACATGCACCGCTTTTATCATCCGCCGCTTGCCGCATTCCGCCCCCCTGCCGCGGCCGCAGCCGCGTTATCGGTCGGCGGCGAACTGAGCAAGGAGGAATCGCATCATGCCGCCAAGGTGCTACGGCTCAAGGCCGGTGATGTCATCACCCTCTTCGATGGCGCAGGGACCACCGCCAGCGCGACGATCACCGCCATCGGTTCGCGGGTCACGGTGCGGTTCATGGCGGTTCATCATCAGCCGCCGGTGAAGCCCCGCCTCACCATCGCCGCCGCCGTTCCCAAAGGGTCCCGCGCCGATGCGATGGTCGAGCAATTGAGTCAGCTTGGCTGCGATGAGCTGGTTCCGCTGCGCACCGCGCGGAGCATCGTCGATCCGCGCGACGCCAAACTGGAACGCTTTCAACGGGCCTGCATCGAATCCGCCAAGCAGTGCGGGCGGCCCCATCTCATGTCCATCGCCCCGCTCACCACCCTGCATGAACTGCTTCATCGCAGCGATCACGACCTGCGCCTGCTCGCCCTGCCCGCCGCCGCCGAACCCTTGGACAGCAATGCACTGCGACAGGCCCGACAGGTGCTGGCGCTCGTCGGCCCCGAAGGAGGCTGGATGGATGAGGAGATTCACGACGCCAGACAGGCCGGCTGCATCGCATGGTCGCTGGGGCCGCATGTGATGCGAATCGAAACCGCCGCGACCGCCGCCGCCGCCCTTGTGCGATATCTGACGAAGTGAAACTTTGGAGCCGAAAGAGCCAAAAGAGCCAGAAGAGCCGGGGCTTCGCAAAGCCTCAGCCCCAGCCACCCACCGCCAGCTCTTTTGGCTCCTTCGGCTCTTTCGGCTCCCCCGGCTCCTTCACGCTCCTTCACGCTGTTCATCTCCGCGACTCGTTGAGTCGCGGCTCCAGTTTCAGCGTCGGTTTGCGGTCCGGGTCCTGGTCCTCCGAGACCTCCAGCATCCAGATGTGCCGCGCTCCGCCGGGGCCGTTTTCCGAGTAGTAATCGAAGAGCGTCCGGTTTTTTTCCTCGCCCATGTCGCGGGCGAAGACCACCTTGGCGCCATCGATGTCCGCGCGGTTGAACACCCATTCGTTGTGTACGCTGTGGCCCTTGCCGTACCGCACCACGACCAGGTGGCTGCCTTCCTTCCGCTCCATTTCCGCGAGGAATCGCGCTCTTTCGAGATGCCACGATGGCCGCCCCGCACGCCAGGGCGGATTGAAGGCGAGCACGAAGGAGGCGATGCTCAATACGATCACACCGGCAAAGACATGCGAACCCATCGGCTGCCGCCAGGCCCGCGTGTGTCGCAAACATTGCACGATGAAGAGGATCACCAGCCCGGTCATCGGCGCCGCGTAGTGGGGGAACGTGGCCACGGTCACCAGGTTCGCAAACACCGCTCCGCCGCAACAGACCAGCGCGAGCATCATCCCTCGTCTTCGCAGCACGCAGGGCAGCCAAAGCAGCGGCAGCGAAAGCAAGCCGCCCAGCAGCAGATCGCCGGCCGACATGCCCGCCACCACGCGCCGAACGATGCGCACCGCGCCGTCGCCGACCTGATCATCGGTGAACGCGATGGGTGCATCGAGGCGCGGCACGCCGGCGAGATAGAACGACCAGAGCGTGCGCAGCTTTCGCCCGGTCTCGATGGTCAGCCCGTCGAACGAGCGATGGCGCATCCAGAGATCGACCTCCCAGAAGCCGTGAAACTCCTTGAGTTCCTCGTGGTTCCAGGTCATCTGCAATTTGGGCCGCTGCCAGACGAAGATGGGGAAGGTGCAGTATTGCTCGTGGTGATGTTCCCAGGCCATCCGCGTCGCCTTGCCGGTGACGCGGTGGTTGTAATACCCCATGCAGGCGAAGGTGATCAGCAGCACGACGGCGGCGGGCGTCGCCACGCGAAGCCATGTTTGCCCGCGCCGCCCGGCGGGCCGTTTGAGCAGCCACCACAGCAGCGCGAAGGCGGCAGGCAGACTGACAAGCATGCCCTCAAACGGCCGCGAGTTGGCGAGCATCGCCACGCCCAGCGCCAGCAGCGCCGAGTTGAGCGGGCAGGGAAGCGGTGCGGTTTTTGCCGTTCCACAAGCGGAATGATCGCAGTTTGAACGAAAGCGAATGATGCGGGCCAGCGCGCCATAGAGCAGCGCCCCGCCGGTCGCCGCCACCGCGCCGCCGAAGTAGCTCTGGCTCCAGTAGCCGGCCATCGCCAGGGGTGCGCCGCGTCCGAGCACGATGAACTTGCAGACCACCAGCACGCCGCCCAGCAGCGCCCACTTTCGCGGCAGCCAGCCCAGCAACATCCAGTAAATCGCTCCGGTCATCGCCGCCACGCTCAGCCAGACGCCGTAGGCCGGATCACCGGTGAGCGCCTGTCCCGCCGCCAGCGCCAAGCCCTGGCCCGGGGGATACATCGAGGCATAGGCGGGGTCATGCACGATGTGCATCGACTCGAAGAAGACCCACATCGGATGCCGGGGATTGGCCACGCGGCCGCCGGCGAAGGTGTCCGCCGCCAGAAGATAGCTGAACTCATCATGCACCAAAGGCTGCGGATGCCCGGAAAGCAGCGAGGCGAAAAACGCGCCGCCAAAGGCCAGCGCCATGAGCAGCGTTGCCGCGCGAACGGGCCGCGCGGCAAGACGATCGAACAGGGTGATGATCGGTTGGATTCGCCGCACTGCTCTGCTTCCGTCACGCCATCGCGGAGTTTGCAGCGGCCGGGCGGGCGTGATCGCCTGCGCTGAGCCGATACTGCGGGTCGGTCGAGAAGATGTTGCCGCGATAGACGCCCCACTTCCACAAGCGGAACTTCATGCTGGTGCCCAGCACGCCAAAGCCATACTTGCACGACCTGCGGAAGTTGATGGAGCTGGCTTCGGGAAAGTATTTCGTCGGGCAGGAAATCTCGCCCATGCTGAAACCCTGCGCCGCGACCTGGGCGAGCATCTGGTTGTCGAATACGAAGTCATTGGAGTTGGCCAGCAGCGGCAGGCTTTCGAGCACCTGCCGGCTGAAGGCGCGGTAGCCGGAGTGAAACTCGCTGAGCTTGGTGCCCATGAGCAGGTTCTGCGATGCGGTCAGACAGCGGTTGGCGATGTATTTCCACAGCGGCATGCCGCCGGCGCGGGCCCCGTTGCCGAGGATGCGCGAAGCGAGCACGCAGTCGTAAATCCCCGAAGCGACCATGCCCGCCATCGCCGCGATCAGGCGCGGGTCGTACTGATAATCGGGATGGAGCATGATGGCGATGTCGGCGCCGGCCTTGAGGGCCTCGGTGTAGCAGGTCTTCTGGTTGCCGCCGTAGCCCAGGTTTTTTTCGTGTACGTAGGTGGAGATGCCCAGCGACCGCGCCAGCTGCGCGGTGTTATCGCCGCCCGCATCATCGACGAGAATGACGTGATCGACCACGTCCTTGGGTATCTCTCGATAGGTGCGTTCCAGCGTCTTCTCCGCGCGGTAGGCGGGCATGACGACGACGACCTTCTTGCCTAGCAACATAAACCGGACTCCGCCCCCGATTCATCGAATCGAGGTTTGCAACCACCACCCGCTCAAAATCAACGCCTCCGTATCGGTCACTATCGGGAGAACACGCAGGATGCTTGACGCGAACAGCCTCAAAGTCAAACGGGGAAAGCGGTCAGCCATCAGCTTTAAGGCATCGAAAACCATTCGTTAGTATTCGGGGACTCCTGAATAACCTCACGTCCACGCCGCTTGCGGCGTAGCAACGTACATCGCGGGGTTATTCAGAAGTCCCTTCGGTTTGCCATGCGTCGCCTTTCCCCCTTCTGGCTGATGGCTGATGGCTGGCTCCCGGCAGCTCGTACAAATGAACCGCCACATGATCGATCTCCACCGCGTCCGCCATCCTGCCATCGGGCCCCTTCACTTGCAGCCGCCTGCCGATCGTCGGCAGATACCAGCGCAGCCACTTGTCATCCGTGCGATGGCCGGGCAGATCAGGCGAATGCACAAACATCACCCAGATGCGGCCGGCAGGCTGATCGGCGAAGGTGCGCTCGTATTCCTCGAAGCGGGGGATGTCGATGAAAAGCCCGCCGCCGCCCGCACCCGTCACGCCGAAGCGCGGCGTGGCCTCCATCCCGAAACGCGGCCAGTAATAGTTGCTCACCATCATCGCCCCCCAGTTCATGAACACCCGGTCGCCAGGCTGGACCTGCTCCTTGAGCAGCCGCAGGACCGGGCGAATGTCGTGCGGCTCGTCCGGATTGCGAACGTACCGCACCACCATGAGAAGCGGATGAACGAACAGGACCGCGAGCATCACCGCCACGGCAACACCGCCCCTGCGCCCCGCCAGGTCGCGCAGCAGTTGCAGGCCGCGGGCCATGATGATCAGGATGAACGGCACGATGAAGAGCAGCACGCGCCCGAGAATCGGATGGCGCAGCTCCGACTGAACGCCGAAGGGATACATCTTCGTCGCCGACAGGCAGGCGATCATCGGCGCCGGCGCCGCGAGCATGAACAGCACGATGCGATCGCGCCGCCACAGCGCCGCCGCGCCGGCCAGCGTCAGGATTGCCGCCAGGGCGAAGGCGCGATAGCGCATCGGATCCACGAAGAAATCGAGCGGCTTGAGCACGAACCAGGTCAGGTCCTCCAGCGAGCGCGGAGGCAGCGGCATGAAGGCGCGCTTCTGCGTCCAGAAGCCGCGGTGATGATGCACCGCTTCGCTCTCCTGCATGAAATGTTTCTTGAGCAGCAGAAAAACGGCGGCGCTGATGATGCACATCGCCGCGACCGCGATGGCCTGCCGATGTTTCGACTGACGCCACGCCGCCGCCAGCAGCCCGCCGCCCAGCGCCGCGATTATGAAGACCTGCGTGTAGGAAAACAGCAGACCGGCACAGGCCACGACGCCGAACAGCGCCAGGTCCGCCGGCCGCCAACCCTCCTGAATGATGCGCAGCGTCACCCAGAACAGCAGCAACGCCGCCAGCACATCGATGTTGTAAGGCTTGAGCTCGACGGAATAATAAATCATCGGCTCCGACATGCTGAACAACAGCATCGCCAACACCGCGCCGCCAGGCGAGAGCACCCGCCGCGCCACCAGCAGGAACATCGGCAGGCCAAGAAGCCCGGCCATCAGCGACGGCAGACGCAGCACTTTCTCCGTGTTCCCCAGAGTCTCCAGCAGAAACCGCTCGACATAAAGGTACCCGATCGGCGCCACCTGCCCGTGATGCAGCGGCTGGCGAAGACCCGCGTAATCGCGCTCCACCAGATTGGCCGCCAGCATCGCCTCATCAATCCACAGCGGCCGATCCACCGCAAAAAACACCACGCGAATCAGCGCCCCCAGCAGCAGACAGCCGATCATCAGCGCGTGCTGACGATTCGTCCACGATGCCGGCTTCGACAGCGCAGCGCCCGCGGCGATGATCGATGGATTCGCAAGTTCACCGCCTGTCATCAGGAAACTCCAGGACATCGAACATCAACCGGCACGCGGACGACGCCCTCATCACCATCGACCATGCAGGAAAACCGCTTGAACCCCGGGTTCGGAGCAAGAGCCGCGACTCAACGAGTCGCGGAGATGAACAGCCTGAAGGAGCGCCGAAACGCACCTTTTTCTTTCAGCCTCGATCGGTGCCCGGCCGTTTTCGCGTCCCGTGATCCGCCGCGCGATGGGCACGTCATTCTTGCCGCTCACGTCCGCGACGTGTTACATCGCGGCTCCATCCCAAGAGCCGCGACTCAACGAGTCGCGGAGATGAACAGCCTGAAGGGGCGCCGAAACGCACCTTTTTCTTTCAGCCTCGATCGGCACCCGGCCGTTTTCGCGTCCCGTGATCCGCTGGGCGATGGACACGTCATTCTTGCCGCTCACGTCCGCGACGTGTTACGTCGCGGCTCGGTGCGTTTCTCTTACGGATAGAAACGGAAGATGTTCCCCGTATCGGGAATGGCCGGTTGCAGCGCATCGCTGATGGCGGTCAGTTCATCGAGATGTTTCTGATCGATGTTGCCGCCCATCGCGCCGGCCAGTTCGTTGAGCTGCACCGCATTGCGGGCGCCCACGAGGATGCTGGTGATCGCCTTTTGCGCCGCCAGCCAGCGGATCGCCAGATGCGCCAGCGGCCGCTTCGCCTTCGCCGCCACCGCCTTCATCTGCTCGATCGCCCGATAAACCGCCGGCCAGACCTCGCGTTCCAGCAACACCGTCTGCCGGCGCAGGTCGCCGGCGTTGAACTGCGGCTCCACCGGGAAGCAGCCGGTGAGCAGCCCCTGGGCGATCGAACTGTACGACACCATGGCGATTTTGTGCTGCGTGCAGTAGGGGATGATCTCGCGTTCGGGAAAACGCCAGAGCAGGTTGTGGCAGAACTGATGGGCATGAATCTCGCAGACGGAACGGGCCGCTTCGAGATCGGCGACGCCGAAATTGCTCACGCCGATCGCTTCGATCCGGTTGCGCTCCCTGGCCCGCTGCAACTCCTCGAACACCGGCCGCAGATCGGCGCCGCGCCGGGGCCAGTGGACGTAATAGAGATCGATCGAATCAACGCCCAGCCGCTTCATACTGCCATCGAGCGAGGCGCGGATCGATTCCGCCGTCGGCTCATTCACGAAGCCCTTGGTTGCGAGAAAAACGTGGCCGCGCCGAATGGAATCGCTGCGAAGAAAGTCGCCGATGAGCGTTTCGCTCCGGCCATCGCCATACCCCTGGGCGGTATCGAAGTGGTTCATCCCCCGCCGCAGCGCCGCCTCCATCACCGCCCGCGAATCGTGCGGATCCTGCCCCGCCCAATGCGTCCCGCCAAACACCCACGTCCCCAGCGCCAGCCGGCCATGATCCAGACTCACCGGCGGAATCGTCACCCGCTCGATCTGCATCGCGCCCAGCGATTCCTTGGCATCCTCAACGGAGGGATCGGATTGTTCCTGTTTCGCGGCCATGTCGGAATCTCTTCGTGGGCAAGCTCAACGGCTAAATAATCGGGGATCTCGCCCGTCACCTGCTCCATGTGTCATCGGGGACCATCTCGAAGTAATCCTCAAAATGGTTGACGATCTCAGGCTGATCCGCATCCCGAAAACGCATGCCGCAGCCTTTGAAATAGAGCGACAATCCGCCATCGTACACATGGTAATCGCTGCCCACGTAGGTCAGCTTACGGCCTTTTCTGAACTTGCTGCCATCCAAATCGGCAAACGCCTTCCTGATGATGTACGTCGCGCCGGGTTTGAACTCGAAGTCGGCCATGCGTTGTCAACTCAGCAGCAGTTCCAGGTCATCGCGGGTCAGCGAGCGCAGCAGGTTCTCCTCGCCGCCGATGATCGCGTCGGCCAGTTTCTTTTTCTTCTGCTGAAGCTCCGCGATGCGCTGCTCGACGGTGTCCTTGCAGATCAGGCGGTAGGCGAAAACGTGCCGCGTCTGGCCGATGCGGTGGGCACGGTCGATCGCCTGCTGTTCGACGGCGGGGTTCCACCACGGGTCGAGGATGAAGACGTAATCCGCCGCCGTCAGGTTCAGCCCCAGTCCGCCGGCCTTCAGACTGACCAGGAAAACAGGGCAATTTTTGTCATTCTGGAATCGCTGCACCGGCGTCTTGCGGTCCTGCGTCTTGCCGTCGAGGTACTCGTACCTGATGCCGGTCTCATCGAGCCGCTGCCGCACGATGGCCAGCATGGAGGTGAACTGGCTGAAGACCAGGGCCTTGTGCCCTTCATCGATCAGTTCCGCGAGATTCTCAAGCAGCGCTTCGAGCTTCGCGCTGGGCTGATCGGTGCGCTTGTCATCGATGAGGCCCGGATGGCAGGCCGCCTGCCGCAGCCGCAGCAGCGCCTCGAGCACCATCATCGGCATGCCGCTCCTGGCCGCGCCGCCTGAGAGGATGCTCCCCCCGGTCCCGCCGGTCCCCCCGGTCGCCGGTCCGCTGTCGAGCTTGCTCAGCAGCGTGCCGCGGTAGAACTTGAGCAGGTCGTCGTAAATCTTGCGCTGGGCCTTGTCCATCTCGCAGATGATCGTCTGCTCCGTCTTCTCCGGCAGCTCGGTGAGCACCTGCTGCTTCGTTCGGCGAAGGATGTAAGGCCGCAGCGCCTTCGATGCCGCCACCGCCACATCCATGTGCCGCGAATCATCCAGCGACATCGGCCCGGTCAGCTCGAACTCCTCCGACTCATCCCCGTTCGCATCGCCCGGCGGCGGAGCCATCATCGACGTGTCGGCCGAAAGCTGCGGCCCGCCGCGCGTGCCCCGCACCAGGTCGCCAAAGCGCGTCGCGCTGCCCAGCATGCCCGGATTGAGATACTCGAAGATGGACCACAGATCACCCAGATGATTTTCCACCGGCGTGCCCGTCAGCGCCAGCCGATGCTGCGCCGAAAGCAGCCGCGACGCCTTGGCCACCTGCGAGTTGGGGTTCTTGATCGCCTGCGCCTCATCGAGGATCACATACTCGAACTCCACCTCGCGCAGCCTGGTGATGTCCCGCCGCAGCAGGCCGTAGGATGTGACGATCACCTGGGGCCTGTTGTCGCCCGCAAGCATCGCCGCCCGCTCGACGCCGCTGTAGGAAAGCACGCGAAGGTCCGGCGTGAACCGCGCCGCCTCATCGAGCCAGTTGAAGACCACCGAGCGCGGCGCCACCACCAGCGAAGGCCGGCTCGTCCTGTTTTTCGCCTGTTTTTCAGCGATTTCCTGAAGCATCGCCAGCACCTGCACGGTCTTGCCCAGGCCCATGTCATCGGCCAGGATGCCGCCCATGCCGAACCATTGCAGGAAGTTGAGCCAGCCCAGCCCTTCACGCTGATACTCCCGAAGCCGCCCCTTGAAACGCGCCGGCGGATCGCTTGGGCTGATGCGATCAAACCCGCGCAGCCGCTGCCTGGCCTCGGCGAAGCGGGCATCGACATCCGCCAGCGACTGCTGATCGAGCAGCACATCGAGCAGCGCCGCCTGGCTGTTCTTGAAGACGAGGTGATCGCCTTCCGTCTTTGCGATGGCGGTGAGCAGGCCGTGCTGCTTGAGCCACTCTTCGGGCAACATGCCCTGCGTGCCGTCGCTGAGGGTGATCATGTTCTGCCCCGCCCGCGCCGCGGCGAGAATGTCGGGCATCGAGACCAACTGATCGCCCTGCGCCGTCTGATAGGTGATGCCGCCATGCACCTCGAACCAGTCGATGCCGCTGCGAATGGTCAGCCGCGGGGTGGCGGCGGCGCGAATGATGTGGCGATCGGCGCGCACCAGCCAGCCGCGCGAAATCAGGAACGTCACCGCCGCCGGCATCATGCGGACCGGCAGCAGCAGGTTGTATTCCGCGGTGATCGGATTCGAGCGGAAGCCCAGCGACGCCAGCGATTCCATGGCGATCCGCTCAAAGCGCAGATCGCGCCGGATCAGGCCGGGCATCGCCGCGGCCGTCACCGCATCGCTCCCGCTCCTGCGCGGGCGATCCTCCGCCGATCCAAACGCCTGCGCCTCGTCGATCACCTGTCCGGGATCAGGCAGCGAGAGCGTGTCCGTGGTGATGCCGTGGCCGTTCTCGGTTGCCGCGACGAAGCGTCCGCCCTGGCCCGGCTCCACCTGAAGCCCGCCGTACTCGAACCACACCTTCGCCGACAGTTGTTTGCTCGCCGGTCCCCCGCCGGTGGAACCCGTCGGGCTGATGATGTCGATGCAAGGCCGCGCCGCCACCTGCTTCTCCAGCAGCGCCACATCCTCGGGCAGATCGATCTCCGGCAGATCGGGCAGCAGGTAAAGCCGCTCCACAAACCGCGCCACATCGCGCGGCGGAATCACCAGCGACGTCGCCGACCGGACGCGCGTTTCATCCTCACGAAACTGGTTCACCCAGCGGAACGCATCGTGATCATCAAACGACGACGCCTTGCCGCTGCGAAAAACCATCCCATCGACGCCGCCCAGAATCAACTGCGGCTCATTGATCGGGCAGCGCTCCCCGCCGCGCCGCAGTTCAACATTCACACCCAGCCCCTCATCGCCGTGCCGCCCCACCATCCACAGCACCCAGGGCTGATCGGGCTGATCATCCCACTCCAGAAAACGAGGCATGACCATCGGATGCTCGATCACGCAACGCCGGGCCTCGACCATCCGCCTGACCATCGACCGCCACGTGCCCACCGGCAGGCGAAACGCACTGCGGCGACGATGATCCAGCGACCAGTCGCCCACCTCGAACTGATCCACCCACGTCGAGCCCAGCAGCAGGCCGCACAACTCGCGGTCCGTGCGATCGCTCATCTCCGCCAGCATGTCCACGCTGATGCGATAAGGCTTGAGGCTGCCCAGCCCGCCGCGCAGCGAGGCGCGATGCCGCACCTCGATCACCAGTCCGCCGTGCCGCTGCGAAAGCTCCGTGCTGATCACGTAGTAAAGCTGCTTCGCATCCAGCGGGGTGAAGGAGGAAGACTGATGGGCGCGCGAAGGCGAGAGCAACGCCAGCCGGCTGACCCATTCCGGCTCGGCGGGACGAATCGGCCGCTGCGGACCGGCGTCGCGCTTGCGGGCCTTGGGCGCGACCGGACCGACGCTGCTGAGGTCCGCCCCGTTGCCGCCGCCTTCGCCCATCCGCTGGCGATCCAGCGCCAGCAGCGTGCCCCAGATGTGCTTGCAGTAATGGCCTTCATCAAAATGCGGGCAGGTGCAGGTGATCGCCGCCTTGTCCTCCGCATCGGTGAGAACCACGGTGCAGGTCTGCGTGTCGGTCACTTTGGCCCGCGCCAGTTCACCGGCATGAGGCGTCTGCAATTCAACATTGCCGCGCTCGAAACACTCACGCCCGCGCTGGCGAACATCGCTGGAAAAATAGCCTAGCCATGAGTTGGTTAATGACACGTCTGCTCCCGATCAATCCCGCTGCGACCAAAGAAAAGCCAAGCGAGTCAGTTTACCTGAATCGCGCGATTCGGCAATGTCGGGGGAGATTCGGGGGAGATTCGATTCTCGGCACCCACTTTGTCGGAAGTTCCAAAGGGATTCCTGAATAACCTCACACCCAAGCCGCTTGCGGCTTCGCGATCCCCCGGAGTCCCCCGGAGTCCCCCGGAGTCCCCCGGAATCCCCCGGTTCACGGCATATCGGGGGTTATTCAGAAGTCCCCAAGGACAAATATCAAACTCCAAACAAGCTCCAAAAAATACGATCCACCATCACGCCTTCCGCCAGCGTGCTTCGCCCAGATCGAAGATGAACGCCTGCGCATTTTCCTCGTGCGATTCACTGCCGCCGGCGAAGGTCGCCACCGTTCCGCCCTGGATGCGAATCTCGTGATCGCTGATCGCCTGGGCCCGATGCTTGTGAATCCAGCCGGGCTGTTGCCCCGTGCAGGCCACCGCTTCGATGCGCCAGGTGCGCAGGTCCAACCGATACACCGGCGTGTGGCCGTAACGCCGATCCTCACCATAGCCCAGGCAGCCGATGATGATGATCGAATCGCCCATCAGCGTGGCGGTGTGAAAATCGGTGGGCGGAAAAACCGATCGCGGATAGCCGAGGATGGTGAACGAGCCATCGGACCGGTGGACGAACACATCGTTGTAGATGCAGAAATCGGGATCGTAATAATCCTCATGCTCGCCGCCGATCTGCACCGACCGGCCATCGGGCAGCAGCGTGAGCGACTGGCCCAAACGCTGGGCGCACCAGACCGGCTCGCCGTATCGAAGCCCCGTGCGTCCGAACTTTTCGCGCGGCCCATAGCCCGTGGCGCCGCTGCGGATCATCGCCTGCCAGAAGGGAAAATCCATCCGCTGCGGATTGGCATCGCCGAAGCGACGGGTAATCGCCTCCTCAAACTGCCGCAAGGTGACCGCATCGAGCGGGCCGTCATCCGCAGCCGGCAAGCCGATCACCGCCCGCGTGCCTTCGCTGGTCATGTGTGCGGGATCGGCGCCGGCTTCGAGCAGCTTAAGAATGATGTCGCGCGACTCGGCGCGATTGATGGCGGTGCCGTTGTTATCGACATGCACATCCGCGCCGGCTTCCAGCAGCGCCTTCACGCATTCGATGCTGTTGTTCTCGACCGCCTGCATCAGCGCGGTCCCGCCGAAGTCATCGGTCTCGTTGATGGCCGCGCCGTTCTCAAGCGACCATCGCAGCATCGCCACGCTGCCGGAGGTGATCGCATGAAACAACGCCGGCTGCCCGCAGCGTCCGCGCGCCTGCCGGTTCGCGCCACTCGCGGCCAGAAGCCGGGCCTTGCCGATGTCGCCCGTCACCACCGCCAGCAGCCACGCCGTGCGCTCCCACCAGTCCGTCGCCTCCAGCGCGGGCTTCTGCGCCAGCGCCGCCTCCACATCCGCGAGCGTGCCCAGCGCCACCGCCTCCATCAACGGCGTCCACTCAAGCTGGCCGCGATCAGCCCCCGCATCCAGCAGCAGACCAACCGCATCAAACCGGCCCAGACGCGACAACACCCGCAAACCCGATTCACGGTACGAACTGACGCCGGAAAGATCGACGCCATGAGCGATGAGCAGTTCAAGAAGCTCGATCAACCTGGTGTCCCGGCTGATGTCCCGGCCATGCACCGCATCAAGCAGCGCGTCGTAACCATGCTCATCCTTGAAATGAAGATCAGCCCCCCCGGTTCCCCCGGCAACCAACGCCGCCACCGCCTGCGGATCACCTTCACGCAACGCGGCACGAAGCGCAACATTGTCCGAAGCTTTGCGGACAGACATGGAAAACCTCTTCAAAAGAGAGTTCGACCGGCATGAGCCGCGACTCAACGAGTCGCGGAGATGAACGGAAAGAAGGGTGATACGTTACGCAAAAGATGACGAATGACAACGCCCGTGTTGCGCGAACGTATTCGGAACAAGCCCCGCCCGGAAGGGCGAGGGCCAAGGGGCGATCGATACGCGGCTTGTTCACGAATCACAACTCGGCGGGTGGCTGGAGCTGAGTCCGCACCGGGTGGCTGGGGCTGAGTCCGCGAAGCCCCGGCCCAGGCGCACGAAGCAAGGTGAAGCAACTCAAGGCTGAAGACTGAATGCTGAATGCTGAAGGCTGAAGGCTGAAGATCGCCAGGCCGGGGCTTGCGCAAAGCCTCAGCCCCACCCACCCAAACTTCTCAAACCCCCCGTGATCCGCTGCGCAATGCTCACTCCATTTTTGTCGCTCACGTCCGCGACGTGTTACGTCGCGGCTCAGCGTTCCCCCTGCTCCTCCTTCGGCAGCTCCGGCACGCGAACCATCCGCCGCGGCTCCGTCAGCGACTCCAGAAACGCCTTGATGTCCGTCATGTCCTGACGGTTCAACCCCAGCGGCCTCAGCAGCTCGCTCTTCACCGGAAACAGCGGATCATCCTTCTGCCCAGGCTTCCTCCGCAACGTCGGCATCCCCGCGTTATACAGATTCAGCACGCCATCGATCTCGAACAGCCCCACGTGCATGTAAGGCGAAGTCCGCATCACATCCCGCAACGTCGGCGTCTTGAACCTGCCCACATCCTTCGAGTCCTTCGTGATGTGATACCGCCCAAGGTCCTCCAGCGATCGACCGTAATAACTCAGCCCCAGATCGTGAAACCGGCCATCGGTGAAGTTCGGCCCGTTGTGGCAGTTCATGCACCGCGCCTCGGTGCGGAACAGATGCAGCCCGCGAACCGCCTCATCGGACAGCGCATCGGTCCTCCCCGAAACGAACTGATCAAACCTGCTGCGCCCGCCGACGATCGTCCGCACGAACGTGGCGATCGCCTGCGCGGTGCGCTCCATCGTGATGGTCTTGTCGCTGTCGGGGGCGTTGCCGGGGGCACTTCCGGGGGCGCTTCCGGGGGCGTCACCAAATGCTGCGGCAAACTTCTTCCGATACTCCGGCAGCGCCGACAACCGGGCGATGATCGTCTTCTCATCGCTGTTCATCTCCTGTTCGTTGGTCAGCGCATCGATGGCCTGCGCCTCCAGCGAAGCCGCCCTGCCGTCCCAGAAAAGAAACTCGTTCAGCCCCGCGTTCATCAGCGTCGGCGCGTTCCGCTTGAGCGGCCTGCCATCCTTCCCGATCGTCGCCTGCCGGGCGTCGGTGAAGCTCAGGTTCGGCTCATGACAGGTGGCGCACGACATCTGCCGGTTCGCCGACAGCCTCGCATCAAAAAAGAGCAGCCGCCCCAGTTCCGCCTTCTGCGCGGAGAATGGATTCTCCTTGGGAAACACCGCCCTGGGATTGCGGCCAAGCTCGGCCCACTTCACATCCTTGTCAACCACCGGCGCCGGCCACTTCTCCGCAGGCTGGGCATACTGCGCGCGCAGCGTCCGTGCCAGCGCGCCATAAACCTCTTCCCCCAGCAGCGGCCGCACCACCCGCCGCGCCGAAAGCGTCCCCGCCGCCCCTTCGACAACGACGGTCTCGTCCTGGGCGAAGGCAACGGAGGCGGACACACAGACCGCCGCCGCAATGACGAGACGCAGACAATTCACAGGACGAATGGAATCAGGAATTCGCATGACGGAATAATACACATGATTCATGACCTAATTCGACCCGCGAGGCTCGAAGGCATATACACCGAAAACCACACAGCCCCCGGCGTCAACCGGGGCCATGCGATATCATCAATCAGACATTCCGATCTGTTGAAGCTTCCACGAGTGGATCAATCCCCATGCCCTCGCAGCCGGGCGTTTCCGCCAACGTAAAGTCCGACGGTGCCCATTGAATTGTTGTCCACCAGATTATGGGGATAAATCTGATTGGCGACGGGAATGTTGTAACCGTTAAATTTGCCTCGAAATCCACTCAGACCAGGCAATAAGTTGTAGTTATCCCACATGATTACAAAATTAGGATTATACTGGATGAGTTGTTCAATGCGGAATATGTTATATTTATTCGTCGGCGAATCGACATTGATGAATGCATAGGTGTTGCCCAGGTCCTGCATCCAGCGCTGTGCAGCCGGGCAGACCCATCCCTGACTCGTGCCTTTCATGCTGCCGAATTGATCGAGCACGTAGGCCCAGCCGTAGCGTTCCGGTATGGCGCTTGGATCGCCCGGCGTCATTTTTCCCGGGGCCATGCGGTAGGCGTGGTTGCCGACCGTATATCCATCAGGGAGTTTGCGGTTGTTCGCAAACGAATACATCGCTGTCGCCGTGTAGATGTTGTGCAGGTTGCTCAGGCATGAGGCGGTATGGGCCGCATTGCGCCAACGACCGAGCATCGGCAACAGAATGGCGATGAGCAGCGAGATGATCGCCACAGCGACAAGAATCTCAACAAGCGTAAATCCGCCGTGACGACGAGTGACGACGACGGCACAATCGGATGCCTCATGTCCGGCAACCACACCCTGATTCGAGATTTCCATATTCAACACGTCAAGTCTCCGGATCGACCCCGCCATGGATCGATCATGATGCGTTCAAACTCATGCGCCGTCTCAGGCCAGCCACGAGGGACGGCCTGAGACGGCACAGCCATCGGTCAACGGACCACACGACGACGACCGACAAGAACGGCCGATCCGATCAATCCCAGGAACGCGGTCGCCGGCTCGGGCACCGTCGCGGAAGGCGGTGTATCAGTGATGTTGAATGCCCGAATCACGTCTTCGCGGAACTGACCGACATAGCCATGCTCATCGAGGTCCGCGAAGGTCGGCGTGAGCAAATCCCAATTCTGAGCGAGCAGCAGCAAATCGGTGAAATCAACGAGATTGGCATCAATCGCATTGGAGGCATAAAACGGATCGATGCTGGCGATGTCGCCATCCCTCCACGTCTTGTCGGCAGGCCCGCCCAGCGTGAAATAGTTGGCCGCCATCGTATCGAGGTCCAGATAGTCCACGATCATGTCGAGATTGACATCGCCGTCGGAAAAGCCAAGGAACGACTGAAGCACCTTGACATCCTTCCAGTCCACGATGGCGGAGTGGGAGAAAACCCGGTTTCCCTGCGTGCCGGTTGAGGAACCGGTTGCGGAACCGTTGAGGTCATATATGTAAAGATCGCTGTTGGTGGTGCTGGTGCCTCGTGTCGCAAGCGCCGCAAGGAATGCGGCCTTGTCCGTTGCATCCACCTGGTTGTCGAAGTTGAAGTCTCCGACTTTCGGAACAAGGATTCCAAGCGGCACATCCAGCGTCGAGTCACTGTAAAAGACTTCGGTGATGGCGAATCCCAGCGAGGTATTGGTTCGAGCTTGAAGATCAAGAAGGCTGGCGCCATAGCCGTCCGCCGCCGCTTCCTGGGCATACAAAGCGGCACGTTCGCCTGGGGAGACGATCTTCACCAGACGACCGGCGGTGTCCAGCATGAATATGCCATCGGTTGTGGTGTCTTCCGTGAAGTACATGTTGCCGGCGGCATCAAAGGTGATCGACGAATAGCCGGGGATGGCGCTCTTTTCGGAGAACGCCTGAAACTGGGCGGCGGTGAGGACGGGGACGGGAGTAGTGGTATCGAACGTGGTGCCGTTGTCGAGGTAGGCGTTGATGCCGCCGTTGTTTCCCAAGCCTGTTGAGCCTTCGACAACCACCTGATCACCCGTGCCGGCAAACCCGAAATTGCGCACCGATGTATGAATGACGCCAGGTTCCGTATTGATTGCGATGCCGGTCCCTTCGGCGTCGAGCACCTTCGTAATGGAACCGGTGGTCGTCAGATCCACCTTGTAGATGCCGCCGTAGTTGCTGCCCGCATCGAGCATATAGATCGACTGGCCGTCCGAAGAAAACGCGAATGATCGTGCAAGATTCTGTGCCGTGATGTCGCTGGCCAAACGGCCATCGGCCAGATTCAGGTCGCTGTGGGTGATGACCGCGAGGAACTGATCGTTCCAATCAACAATGCCGTTGCCGTTGTAGTCGGTGCCTGCACCGGGTGCGTTCGTGGGTCCGACGGGCGTACTGGTGAATGTCTCGGTCAGGTTGTACCAGTAGAGATGTTTGTTGAGTTCAGGATGGGAGACGGAACCGGGCTGTTCAACGACATTGTTACCCGTGTCGTTGATGAGCGCGAGCGTTCCCGCTGCATGAGTGGTGCCGTTGATGGTGATGGCAGTCGGATTCAGGATGATATTGCCGACGGTCATCTGGCTGCCCGACCAATTGTTGTTGAAGTTGGGCGTTGCAGTCGTCTGTGTGTCATCGGCACGTTTGAAGAGATACCAAGTGGCTTCGCTGACATGGCCGCCGTTGGCCGCACCGGAGCCTGTGCCGGTGGGCGCATAGGCGCTGCCATTCCATGCGACGTTGCGAATCTGCGCACCAGCCGTAACAAAGGTGGTGATCCAGAAACTGTCCGAAGCGGCGTCATAACGAAATCCGCCGATGGCTGAGCCATTCGTCGTCACATTCTTGTCAAAGTACAAAGCCAGATTGTCCAGCGCAAAACTGCTCGACGCCATCAGCAGAAGCATCGCAGTGGCGACAAATTGGGTGATGCGGCGGGTCATGCGATTCCGTTGGCGACACTGCTTTGCGGTCATCTCACATCTCCTTGTTGGGTTTGTTGAATCTGAGTCTCAGGCGCGCTGTTACATTATCACGATTGAGATTCAATGTCAATGGCTGTGACACCGAAAACGGGATTGAAACGCATCCGAGCCGCTGCACCTGAGTTCGGGATAAGAGTGAGCCGCGACGTGACACGTCGCGGAGATGAACGGAGAGATGGCGTGTTCGTCATGCGGAGGATCATGGGACGCGAAGACGGCCGGGCACCGGTCGTTTTCGCATCCCGTGATCCGCTGCGCGATGGTCACGCCATTTTTGTCGCTCACGTCCGCGACGTGTTACGTCGCGGCTCGCCGGGTGATTCGGGAATCCCATGAAAAAACCGCGGCTCGGGGAGCCGCGGTTGGGGGAGGTTGATGGGCCGGCGTTGGCTCAGGCCTTGGGGATTTCGTTGAGGAAGTTGAGCTGGCTGGCCTTGAGGCCGGCGTAGCCGGGGAACATTTCGGTCTGCCGGGCGACATCGAAGTGGAACATCTTGCCCAGCGACTCGGCGAAGACATCGCGGAAGTCGGTCTTCACCGGCTGGAAGCGGCCATAGTTCATCTCGGCCATGCCGTTCCACGTGCCCCACATCTGCTTCCGCTGACCCTTGACCAGTTCCGGCCCGCCGACGGCGAGCATCATGCCGGCGCGGCCGTGATCGGTGCCGTTGGAGCCGTTCTCCTTGACTTCGCGGCCGAATTCGCTCATGACCAGGACCAGCACCTTGTTGGAGCGGTCGCCCAGGTCACGCATGAAGGCGGCGATGCAGTCGGAGACGTGGCCGAGCATGCGGGAGACGTTGCCGTCCACGCCGCCCTGACCGCGGTGGGAGTCCCATCCGCCGTAGTCGGCCTGGGCGACTTCGAGGCCGACGTTGGCCTTGATGCACTTGGCGATGGTGATAAGTTGCGGAGCGAGGCCGCCGCCGGGGTACTTGGCATCGCCGCTGATCGGGGTTCGCTGGGCCACTTCGAGGGCCTTGATGCGTTCGACGGCATTGGTGCCGGACTCGGTGATGACATCGCGGGCCCACTCGGCGGTGAGCTGCTTCTTGAGGGCCTTCATCTCCGCGTCTTCCGTGGGGATGTCCTCGAGGCTGGAACCCTTGACGTTGCCGGCTCCTTCACGGGCCGACTTGTTGACCATGTTGTCCATCGAGTAGAGATCCTCGAAGGTGTTCATGTCTTCAGCCTTGTTGTTGCCGGCGAGGACCGGGTACTTGCCGCGCAGGGAACGGGGCAGGAGGTTGCGGGCGGAGAGGCCGCGCAGCGGGGCATCGGTCTTCTTGCGGGTCAGCCAGAGGTAGCGGTTGAGCCAGCCCTGGGTGATGCGCTTGTTGCCGGGGGCGCCGCGCTCCATGTAATCCTGGGCTTCGAAGTGGCTGCGCGTGCCGTCGGGTGAGCCGACGTTCTGGATGGGGGCGACCATGCCCTTTTCAAACAGGGGCACAAGGCTCTTCATGTAGGGGTTGAGGCCCCAGTATTTGTCGGCGAAGACATCGGTCAGGGCCGCGTTACGGTTGCCGCCGCCCGCTTTGGCGGGAATGGCGATGGTCGGGCGGAACTGGTAGTAGGCGGAGTCGCCGACGGGCACGAAGGCATGGAGGGCATCGGCGCCGCCGCGGAGGTAGATGCAGACGAGGGTGGGCTTCTGGCGCCAGTCGTCCACGGAGCCGGTGGGTTGTTTGTTGTAATCACTCTGTGCCTGGGCGCGGATGGCGTCCATGGACATCGCGCCGTAGGCGGTCAGTGCGACCATGCCGGAGTTGGT
This sequence comes from uncultured Phycisphaeraceae bacterium, assembly GCA_964649195.1. GTDB lineage: Bacteria > Planctomycetota > Phycisphaerae > Phycisphaerales > Phycisphaeraceae > JTS-RE9. The sequence continues at coordinate 10,820 of CAZYPK010000005.1, read as the reverse complement.
GAGGAAGTCGCGTCGTGATGAACCCATGTGAGTGCTCCCTTGAAGGATGGAAATTTCAGGTTATCAGAGGCACGGCATCTTGAAGATGCCGTGCCTGAACTCGATTCTTATTGCTGTTGGAACGAGGGTGAACCGACGGTGATGGCGATCATTTTGGCGATGTCGCCCTTTTGGGCCAGCAGGAGCAGCAGTTTGTCTTCGTGGTCGCCGACATCGCCGCCGATGAACTCTTTGAGCACCTTGGCCCGCATGTCTTCGGGCTTCTCGGCTTTGAAGGCCTCGGTCATTTTCGGATCGACGGAGACGCCGCGGATCTTGTTGGCCATCAGGCCGTAGGCGTAATTCCAGCGTTTGGTGAGCACGCCGGCGTCGAGCCAGGCTTCCGCGTAATCATAGTAGCCTGTCGGGTCATCGCAGCCATAGATCATCTGGCCCATCTGCATGACGTTGTCGGTGGTGGAGACCAGGCTGCCGCTCAGGTCCGCGTTGGTGGCGCGGAGGGCGCTGATGGTGAACTCGAAGGGGGTCTTGAACTTGGCCTTGTAATTGAGGCGGCTCATGAACTCCTCGCTCATGACGATCTCGCGGTAAACCTTTTTCAGGTCGCCCCTGCTGGAAATGAAGGTGCTGGTGACCTTCTGCACCAAGGCCCTGGGCGGATTGTCGTTGACGAGGTACTTGCAGAGTTTTTCGGAGATATAGCGGGCGGTGCCGGGGTGGTAGGCCAGCAGTTTGAGGGCGTATTCGCCGCCTTCCTTGCCGGCGGGGATCCGCTTGCCCAGCAGTTTGTGGGCGGCGGTGTCGTGCCAATCGCTGCGGAAGTAATACTGAAGCGTGTCCCGGTTGAAGGTCCAGCCGGTGAGCGTCAGGGAAAGTTCGAGCACATCCTGCTCGTTGTAGTAACGGTCGGCGCCGAGGGTGTGCAGTTCCATCAGTTCGCGGGCATAGTTTTCGTTCCATGCCCCGCGACGGCTGACGTAGTTGTCCAGGTACTCCAACATGCCCGCATGGGTGGCCGAGGCGATGAGCATGTCCTCGAACCGGCCAAAAGCGTGCTTGCGGATGACGTGATCCTCATAATGCACCGCGGTGTAGGACCGCAGCGGGGCGTTGCCTTCGGGCTGGTTGATGCAGAAGTGGTTGCGCCAGAACTCGCACATCACCTCCTTGAACTGCCGATTGCTCAAGGCTGCGCGAAGCACGACATACTCGGGCAACTCCCGGCGAAGCTGCGGCTGGTTCTCGTAGTTCTCCGGGATCGGGTACTTCCCCACCATCTGCTGCATCGACATCTTCGTCCAGGGGAATCGCTCGGCCACCATCGCTTCGAGCTTGGAATCGGAAATGTCATCCGGGTTGAGCTGCTGCTCGACCCAGCTATACCATCCGCCGTGCCGGACGACCTCATCCACCTCGCCCAGGCGGCCGCCAAAGGCCAGCCGGTTCAAGGCATGCACGACCTGCTCGCGTTCATCGAGCGGCGGGCCGGGGATGATCTCCGAATCGGGGATGCGGTTGGCGAAGGCGCGGGCGCCGGACTCGATCTCCAGGATGCGGACGCGAAGCGCCTGTTCCGGGGTGAGCTTTTTGTGGTTGTCCGTGGAAGCGGGGCCTTTGATGCCTGCCTCCCTCATGCCGATGCGTTCGAGCATGTCGATCTCGCGCACGGTCTGCGCCGAGAGGGAGGAGACGCAGACAACCGCAACGATCATCGCCATGATGGCTGTGAATTTCGCGCTGATCGAGGAATACATGGAGAAACTCCCAAAGGGATCGTTCAACACAACGCTGCCCGGGGGCCGGAAAACTTCACCCAACACGCCGCTCGAATGACGGCTCTCTGAAAAAAACACCCATCACATCAACAGGCCTTGCAGGCCTTGACAAGTATCGGGCCTTCATCGCAAGAGCTAAAACGGCTTGGGAACTCGGACTTGGAACAGCCGCGATGCAGTGAAGTCTAATGCTTCGACAGCTTGCGGTCAATAGAAACAACGCCCCAACAGGCCAACTGTTCACTGATTTTCCAGATTTTTTTGGACATGCAACCCTTTGGTGCGTTTAGGAATAAAGAGACACCCTCAGTTTCGATGCGATGGACAAACGCCCGGGGCCGTTTGGTTCTCCGATCTGCCTTCGTTGGAAAACTCCAAATGGCAAAGCTCAAGTTCCAAACAAGCTCCAAAATGCGGAAGATAAAAAATAAGGAATTCGGATCTCGCATGATTTCCCCCTTTTTTCTTTGGAATTGGAGCTTGTTTGAGATTTGGGGATTGCGATTTGTGATTTCAGGCCGCACGCCAACCGGAAATTAAACGCCCCCCACCGTACCATCCCTTCGCGTTCCTTTATATTCTCCACGAACCACGCCCTGGCCGGAGATTCGACCTTGGATATCTGCCCTTATTGCGGTACCCGCCATCCGTTGCCTGAGACCGTTCCCGCAGGCGTGCCGCCCCGCTGCACGGACTGCGGCGGGGTGCTTGATGACCTGTCCATGACCGCGACGCAGATTGCGATGGGGCCGTGGTTTTTCCGTCTGCCCAACAAGCCTTACGGTCCCGGCTGCGACATCACCATCCTGCGCAAGCTCATCGCCGCCGGCCGCATCAAGCCCGATGCCCCGGTGCGCGGCCCCTCCAGCCATCAGCTCTGGCAGCGGGTGAAGCAGATTCCCGGCGTTGCCCATCTCGCGGGCCTTTGCCATTCCTGCGGCTGCGCGGTCAAGCCCGACAGCAAATTCTGCCAGGACTGCGGCACCAAATTTGAAACGCCCAGCCAGCGCAACGAATGGAACCTGCCCGCCGGACCCGTCACCGAGGCGATCGCCGCCTGCCGCAAGACTGATGGCAATCTCTGCTGCATCTGCGGTCACGACAAGACCGGCGCCGATGAATGCCCCGAATGCGAGACGATTTTCAGCCCTGCCGAGGATGCCACGCGGATCACCCTGGGCGGCTGGTTCATTCATGGCAAAGCCCACGCCTACAAGCCGGGCATCAGCTACGAACAGATTCGCAGGGAAGCGGAACTGGGCACGCTCACCGGCCGCTCGATCGTGCGCGGTCCGACGACCGAGCAGTTCTGGCAACTGGCGAAAAACACGCCGGGCATCGCCCACCTCACCGGCTGCTGCCATGCCTGCGGTGAAAAGGTTGAACCCGCCGCCGAAAGCTGCCCCGCGTGCCATGCCTCTTTCTCCGTGCCTGCCGACCCCGACTGGGTCGGGCTGCGCTACCCCACCGCCGAGGCCGCCGCCGCCGCCCAGACCCAACTCGATGCCGAGCTTGCCGCCATCGCCGCCACGCTGCCACCGCCACCGCCCAAGGCCAGGAAAAGCCCGGCCGCCGGTGAAGAGGAACTGATCGTCACCGAACTGGTGGAGGATGAAACCGAAGCGTTGGCCGAGCATGAGGAGGAAGAGGACCGAGGCGGCTTCGAGCAGGAGGAGCACGATCAGGCCGCTGAATTCGAGCAGGGCGTCTTCTCCCAGTCGCACGATGACTTCGAGCAATCGGTCGCCGATGAACCGGAACCTCATCACGAACTGGCGATGGCGACAAGCCCCGCGGCGAGCGACTTCGAGCTGCATGCCGCCATCGCGGCGGTGCCGGATTCGGGCATCAGCAATCGTGAACGGCGGGCGGTCCAGCAGTTTCAGAAGACCAAGACCACGCTCCTCACCTGGCTGATCATCACCCCGCTGGTGCTTGTGGGCGCTTACCTCGCCCTCAATGCGATCTCCGGCATGAAGAAGGATGACGGGAAGGATGCGGTCAAGGATGCCACCGGCAAGACCACGGTCCAACACAAGGCGGAGGCGTCGCCGCAACTGATCAAGCTCCGCGACGACACCGCGGCGAAGATCGCGCAGTTCAAGAGCATCGAGCGCAAGGGCAGGTTTGCCGCCCCGTTGGAGAAAGCCCAGGCCATCCATGCCGGCGGCGTCGCCATGATCGAGAAGGAGCAGTTCATCGAAGCCGATGGCGAGTTCCGCAAGATCGCCCCGCTGCTGCTCCAGGTCGAAACACTTCAGCAGCAGCGCGGCATCGCCACCGAATCGCGCGGCCGGGCCCAGGCGGCGCAGAATGAGGCCAAGGCCGTCGTGGCCGCCCAGCACGCCAGGGATCAGTGGGATGCCGCCGAGGCCAGCTTTGCCCAGGGCGCGAAGCTGCTGGGCGAGGAGGACTTCGACCAGGCGATCGTGGCTTGGAACAACGCCGCCGAGGAATACGGCAAAGCCACGCGCCTCGTGCAGGTCATGCTCACCGCCGCCGATGTCCGCGCCAAGATCGAGGCCGACGCCACCGCGACCTTCACGAAGGCCGATCTGGACCGTGAGAACATCCCCGCCTGGAACGCCCTCAAGGGCAAGCTGGCCGCCGGTGACGAAGCCATCGCCGCCAGGAACTTTGAAGAGGGCATGCAGTATTACGACCAGGCCCGTCTCATGGTGCCCAGCCTCGACTTTGCCATGAGGCTTCAGATCGGCCGCAGCTTCTACGCCTACCAGACCGGCCGCCTCACCGCCCGCATCCTCATCGCCAAGGGCGCGACCTACCACCCCGATGAAGAGATGCTCGCCCAGCTCAAGGCGGCCTACGAAAACCTCCAGATCAACCGCGACTTCTTCAACCGCATCCCGCTCAACAAGAACTGCTCCTACCGCGAGCTGGCCGAGATCATGGTCACCGAATGCGCCAAGGAAATCGAGACCACCTTCGAAGCCCAGGGGCCGCAGCTTCGCGGCAGCTTCGCCATCGGCATGCACCTGTTCATCGTCGAAAAACTGCTCCGCGCCGATGTGGGCAGGATGAGCGCCAGGACCCGCGAGGACATCGACCTCTACACCAAGCGGATCATCCCCGATGCCATGAAAACCGCAGGCTACTCGCCGGAGTTTGCCGCCTTCATCAAGGACTTCGAGGAAACGCTGATCACCGAAACCAACATCCCCGCCAAGAGCCGCGAAAAGATGGCCGCGATGATCGAGAAGCTGGACAACTTTGAAACGGCGATGAAGATCGTGATCCCCAAACAGTAAGGCACGGTCCCCCCCGGTCCCCAGGCACGGGACCTTCAAGGTCCCGTGCCGGTTCACCATTGACTGGGGTGATCGTGTTTCGCCAGGTCCTTGTCGCGCACCGCCTTGAGTTGCGAGAGGAAAACATCCGGCCCGCCCCGGATGTAGCCGCTGGTGGCGATCTTCTGCGAAGCGGCGTTGAGCACCACCACGGTCGGGAAGCCGCGCACGCCGTACATGTCCGCCAGCTCGTCGCGGTCGCGCTTGACCTTGTCCACACCGCCCCGGGCCTCGGCGGTCTTCTCATCATCCGCCTTGCCCTTGGCGCCGCCCTCCTTGGGGAAATCCACGCGCAGCAGCACCAGGTTGTACCGCGCGTAATCCTTGAAGGTCTGCGTCTCGAAAATCTCCTGCTCCAGCTTCTGGCAGTGCGGGCACCACGAAAGCCCCGTGAACGCGATCACCATCGACCGGCGCGACTGGGCGGCAATCGCCCGGGCCTTGCGGGCATTGGTGATCCACTCCCCGCGATACTCGATCCTGGGCAGGGCACGCTCCAACGCCAGAATCGTCGGCTGCGGATCGACCACGCTGAAGGTCGTCAGCCTCGCGGTCACCTTGTCCTCCCCCGGATCCCACAGCGCCAGAAGCAGCGGCTGATTCGTCGAAATCTTCCGCTCCCTGAGCCATGCCCGTGTCGCCTCCGCCTCGGCGCTCTTGTCCTCGTCATCAGGCAGATAGACCCGCGTCATGCTCAGCGATGTGTTCACAAAACGAACGAACTTGCCCACCTGCATCAGCTTGTTCACCTGATCGGTGTAAAGCTGCGACTTGGGGCTGTAGATCACCATCAAGAGCGGCAGCCCCGTCTCCTTCGCCGCCGCCACCCCCGCCTCGATGCCCTCGAGCTGATTCAAATCCTCCGGCGGAACCTTGCCCTCCAGAATCGCCTCCGCGTGCTTCACCCACGCATAACCCACGCCCTTCCTCTCATCCTTGCGAAGCTTCGCGTGGTCGTACCCCGCACGACCCATCACGTTCCCCTCCGCATCCACAAACACGAACGTCGGCACCCGCGTGATCTGAAACCGCTGCTTCAATTCATCGTTCTGCTTCTTGAGCAGCTTCGACTGATTGCCCTTGGCCTGGAAATCAACCTTCACGAGAATGACCTTGTCCTTCGCCCAGTCGTGGAAGTAACTGTGCTCGATGACCTGATCATCGATCTCGCGGGTGAAGTCGTCCCAGTCGCTGCCGCAGAAATACATCAGGATCGGCTTCTGCGTGCGCTTGCTGGCCAGTTCGGCCTGCTGCATCGAGGTGATCCATTTGAAGCTCGACGCACCCGCCTTGCCCGCCTGGGCCCAGGCCTGCGATGCCATCGAAACCACAACCAGCAGCACGGCAACCATCGACACGGAACGGAATGGCGTCATCACGAAACCTCACGCTTGCGGGGTGAACGGAAACGGTTGTCCGATGAAAGCCCGTTGAAAAGGTCAGAGGTCGGAAAAACATTCCGTTTCCCGGCGGGAACTCCCGAATAACCGCCGCTTGCGGCGTAGCAACGTACATCGGAGGGTTATTCAGAAATCCCAGTGGTTTGTTTCGCACTGATCTCCGACCTCTTTTTCAACGTCTCATCGGTTCATCGACGAAAACATCGCGGATGAAGCCGCGTGGTCCTGCATCTTAGCAACGTGCCAAAGGGGTTTCCGGGGGTTCCGCTTGCAATGATGAAGAAAAAGGAACCATGATTCACACCACTTCCCGCATCGCCGCGATGAGCCGATCGATCATCCCCTCCGTATGCGTGGCGAAGACGGCGATGCGCAGCACGCCCTCGCCGCCCACGCCGGTGTATTGGCTGATGTAAGCGATGGCGATGTTCTTTCCCATCAGCGTTTGCTGGATGCGCTGCATGTTGGCCGCATCACCCAGCTCAAGGCTGATGATCGGCGTCGGGGCGTCGCGCACCTCCAGGCCCAGCCCGCGCAGGCCTTGCCTCAGACGCCGGACATTGTCGTGAAGCCGAACGCGGCGGTGCGGTTCGTTCATGAGGATGCGCAGCGCCTGTGCCGTGGCGCCGGCCACCGGCGCCGGCGGCGGGCTGGCGCCGTTGAACCAGGAGGATTTCGCCTTCACTTCGTCGATGAACGAAGCGGGGCCGGGGATGATGCCGCCGAAGCCGCCGATGGCCTTGCTGAGGGTGGCGCACAGAAGCGAGCCTCGGTCCCCTTCGCGGTGGCCGGTGCCGTTGATGGCGATGGGCCTGCCGGTCTGCTCGCCGATCCATTCGAGGGTACCCCTTCCGTTGGAACCGAGCACGCCGATGGCGTGGGCGTCATCGATGCACAGCGAGCCGGGGCCGTGTTCATCGATGATGTCCAGGTAATCACCCGCCGGCGCCACATCCCCCAGCACCGGCGAAACGCCATCGCACATCACCAGCGCCGGCCGGCCGGGCTTGGCGTGCCGCTTCATCATGTCGCGCAGATGCCCGGCATCACCATGCAGAAAGGGAATCGTCTCCACCTGCGACAGCAACGCCCCATCGCGCAGGGCGAAGTGGCACAGCCCATCGATGAAGATCGTGCCGAACATCGCGGCCACGCTCTGCATCAGGATCGAAGCGCCCGCGTAGCCGGTGGCGTAATGGAAAGCCGCCTCGGCGCCGAAGAACCGTGCCGCGGCGGACTCGACTTCGAGCGTCACCGGGTTCTCGCCAAAGCCGGTGCGACTGGTCGCCGTGTGCAGGCCATAACTTCGAGCCGCCTCGCAGGCCGCCTCGATGACGCGCGGATCGCCCTGCAATCCCAGGTAACCGGTGCCTGCGAAATAGAGCATCTCCCGGCCATCGAGAGTGGTGATCGCACCGGGCGCCGACTGCATGATGGGCATGAGAGATTCCGTTCAAACAACCGCAAAACAATTTATTTAGCCGTCCGCCTTGGCGGACGAAGGAAGCTGACAACCATCAATCCGCCAGCTTCACGCAGACCAGTTCACGGTTGTCACGGGCATACACAAACCGTCCTGCGTAAGCGGGGTGCGCCCAGGTTTCGCCGATGATCTTCGCCCTGCCGGTTTCGTGGTAGCCCTGCGGATTGAGCCGGGCGAGGATCAGTTCGCCGCGTGCGTTGAGGGCGATGGCGCGGTCCTCATCGCCGAGCCAGACCAGCGTGGCCTGCGGGTTTCTTCCGCGCGGGGTCAGTTGATGCTTGTCATCCCAGAGCTTCCGCCCGGTCTTGTATTCGAAGCAGGTCAGCCCGTTGTCCTTGTCGAGAAAGTAGGCGTGTCCCTCCCGATACAGCGGCTGCGACATCAGCCCGCACAGCGGCTTCTCCTGCTGCCAGGCCACCTCAAACCTGCGGGGATCATCGGCGAGTTTCAGCGCCCGAGGCCCGTGCCAGTAGCTGGAGATGAAGACGATGTTGTCGTGGAAGATCGGCGTGTGAATCGAAACGCCGTACTGAATCTTGTAGGGATATCGCCAGAACACTTCGCCTGCCTTGACGTTGCCCGACGCCTCGCCGCCCAGCGACATGCCCAGCAGTCCTTCGGGGGTCCAGCAGATCAGTTGGAGCGTTTTTTTCGCTTCGCCGGAGGTGATGATGATGGGGGTGCAGTAGCCTGCGGGGTCATCGCCGCCGCGCCATTTCTCTTCGCCGGTCTTGCGATCGAAGGCGACGATGCACCCGCCGGGCAGGCCGGCATGAATGAGAACGACATCCTCATGAATCACCGGCGAGGCGGCAAAGCCCCAGTAAGGCCGCGCCGCCTTGTGATCCTTCACCAGGTCCTTGGACCAGATGACCTTGCCGGTCTTCGCATCGAGGCAGTGAAGGTGCCCGACCGAACCCATCGCATAGGCCCGGCCATCGTGAATGGTGACATCCCCGCGCGGCCCGCTGTTGTAGGTCAGGTCGCCATAGGGCGCATCGTACCGGTGCATCCAGAGTTGTTTGCCGGTGGCTGCGTCGAAGCAGTGGATGCGTTCGACTTCCTTGTCGAGCGCGGGCGGCGCGAGGCGGTCCATCGTATAAACCCGGCCATCGCTGACGGTGACGCCCGAATAGCCGCCGCCGATCTCCACGCGCCACTGCTGCGCAGGCCCATCGGCGGGCCACCGCTCGGGAAGCCTGGGCGCCTGCCAGGTGCCATCGCCTTGCGGCCCGCGCCAGCGCGGCCAGTCCTGGGCGAAGGCGTCAAACGACAGTTGAAACAGAATGGCAAAAGGCAATATGAATCGCATTGGCACCTCTTGTGACTTGGATCCGCACTTGAGGATGAATGATCAAGTCCATCCGAGGTCTCGCTTCACCGTGCTTATGAATCGATCGCCCTCAATCCCCTCGACCGCACCCGCAAGCAGTTCATCAAGCCGCCTCTCCGCTTCATCCACCCACGCCTGCTCCACTTCACCGAGTGCCGGTGATGCAACGCCGGCCAGCAGACGGACGCCCAGGCGTTCGCGGTCGGCGGCGTCTAGCTGCAAGGCCAGTTGTTCGACTTCATTCAGCTTCATGCCAAAGCTCCCTTCGGGAACGGTCATCAGAGGTCAGGAGTCAGAGGACAGGAATCGGAGCGATCATAGCCGCAGCGTCCTCGCTGCGCGTCTGCGGAACAGGGGACAGAGCGAAGCCGCAAGCGGCTGTGGGATTCTTCCTGTCCCCTGTTTCCTGTCTCCTGCCCCCTGTCCCCCATCCCCTCACCGCCGCCGAATCGATCGCGCGTAATCGTCCGCTCTTTGTTCCTTGGCGCGAAGCTGCGATTGCAGCGCCTCCCGGCGGGACTTGAGGCGTTCCGTGTCGCGCTCGAACTCCTTCACCTGGGCCTTGAGCCGGCTCAGCGTGCCTGAAGCCTCGGCCCGGGCCTTGCCCGCGTCGGCCACCTCGCGGGTGGCCGCGCCGAACGCCTGGCGCGCCGCGGCCATATCCCCCTCCGCCTTGGCGTAATCCGGGTGCGTCTTCACCTTCTCCACCATCCGGCTGCGAAGGTCGGCCAGCGTCCTGCGGGCCTCCTCCACATCCCTGGCCGCCTGCCGGTATCGCTCGTTGCCGGCCAGAACCTTCGCCTCCATCGCTTCCAGTTCCTGTTGAAACTGAACAAGCAGCGCACCGGCATCGGCGACATCCGAACTGGAAACCCGCCCTTCCTCGCGCTGCTCCTTGAGCACTTCCACCCGAATCGTTGCCGTGGTCACGCGCTCCTGCGCCGCCTTGTAACCGGCATCCTTGCCGAGCTTCTCCACGCCCTCCTGCCGGGCCTGCGCCAAGCGCCTGCTCGATTCCTCAAGCCTGGACTCGGCGGCATCCAATTGGTCCGCACCATCGAACTGCGACTTGAGCAAACGCAGCACCGCAACCTCCTTCGCCTCCGCCTCCTCGACACCCTTGCGCACCCCCGCCATCACCCCGCTCGCCTTCTCCAAACGCTGCTCCGAATCCTTGAGCGTCTTCTCCGCAGGGTTGATCGTCTTGGGTGCATCAGCCAGTTGCTTCCTGCGACTTTCCAGTTCCTCCTCCACCTGCTTGACGGTCCGCTCCAGTTCGCGCACCTCCCGGCGAAGATTCTCAAGCTGCCTCCGCTCCGCCTCTTCCTGACGGTTGCGATCGTTGTTGTTCTGAGCAACCGCCACCGATGCCAGCAGCACCGAGGCGAACAGGGAGAGATGAATCCATCGTGGCGCCATGGTGCGCATCCTTAGTGAACAGAGCCGGGGGAGCGGGAAGAGCCGAAGGAGCCGAAGGAGCCGAAGGAGCCGGGGGAGCCGAAGGAGCCGGGGGAGCCGAAG